>CAZSDC010000048.1:0-18364 GCA_964605515.1 uncultured Chthoniobacter sp. | reverse complement strand
ATGAACCTCTGGGTCATTTCCCCGAGAGCGGTGGTTTTTTGGATTTCTGGCATAGAACTATTTTGTTGTTTTGTCGGGAGGGGTCACAGTGGCCTCGATAGAGGAAGATGCGGGGAAATACTTTGCGGCAACACGACGTGTGTCGTCGAGGGAGACTTTCTCAATTTCATCCTTCCGTCTGGTGAAGTCATCGTAACCGGCTCCCACCAGTTCATCTGTTGCGCAGGTTGCAGCAAGAGCTTCGTTGCTTTGGTTGCGAATGGCCTCGGCCCCGATGAGCTTTTTCTTCGCGCGCTGCAGCTCATCTTCCGTAAGCCCGTCCTTGGCCAGAAGGGAGACCTCGTCGCGGAGTTCCGAGGTGACCGGACCGACCTTTTTCGGATCGGTTCCGAGGTAGAAGATGAACGCACCCGGCGCGAGGCCGTAGAACTGAGCTGCCCCGACAAAGTAGGCCAGGCCCATCTTCTCGCGGATCCGGTTGAAGAACCGGGAGCCAAGGTCGTTCGAGGCTTCATTGATGAGCTCGAGAGCCAAGCGGTCGGGGTCGGTCACCGCGACGCTCTGGAAGCCGAGCATCACAATGCCCTGCTGCTTGTCAAGGTTCGTGCTCACCGGAGCCCCGGCAGTTACGGGTGCAGGCACAGGAGGATGCTCAAACGCGAGTCGGCCAGCAGGCATCGCCGAGAAATATTTTTCCACGAGTGCTTTTACTTCGCCGGCTTTGACATCGCCGAAGACGCTGACGACCCCGTTCTTGGCAGTCACAAAATTTTTCTGGAATGCGCGGAGCTGACCGGAAGTCAGGGAGGAAACGGATTCCGGGGTTCCCGCGTTGCGGAGTGCGTAGGGGTGCGAGCCGAAGAGGTGCTCGCGAACAAGGTTCCTGCCAACAGCTGTCGGCTGCTCATCCTCGGCTTTAATGCCGGCAAGCATGGCCTGCTTTTCGAGGCTGACCTCCCGCTCGGGAAATGCCGGATTGAGCAGGACGTCGGCGAGGACTTCCAGCCCTTTGGAAACGTCCGGCTGCATGACGTGCACCGAAACGCCAAAACTGTTGTTTCCGCTGTCCGACGAAATGCTGCCTCCGGTGTTCTCGATTTGCTCGGCGATCTGTTCGGCGGTGCGGGACTTTGTTCCTTTCAGGAGGGCTTTGGTATAGAGCTTCGTGATTCCGTTAGTTTCCTTCGTCTCCCCGAGAAGGCCTCCGCGGAAAACCGCGTTAATCGAAACCAGCGGAAGACGCGAATCCTCGCGGACGAGCAGGCGCAGGCCGTTGGCGAGCGTGAATTTCTGAACCTGGCCGGAGCGGGATTCGGCGGCTGCCTTGTCATTTTTCGCAAGTGATCCAGGAGGATTGATCGAGGTGGAGTTCAGTCGTTCCGGACGAAGGTATTCGTTAGCGACTTTCTTCACATCAGCGGCGGTGACTTTGCCGATGGCGTCGAGGTATTGCTTGCTGAAGTTCAGGTTCCTGACGAGGAGCCAGTTTGACCCGAGGTCGGAGGCTAGGCCCCTAGAGGTCGTGAGGTTGTTGAACTGGCTCGAAAGAAGCCCGCGCTTCGCACGGTCGAGTTCGGCTTCCGAAACTCCCTTGGTTTTGACTCCGTCGAGGATCTGCAGGGCTTCCTTCTCGACCGCCTCGCGCTTGTCCGGATCGGTCACTGCCTGGATGACGAAAACCCCTTCATTCTGCAGCGACATCATTCCGGCGGAGACGCTGTGGGCGAGTTCTTTCCGTTCACGGATATCCGTGTTGAGAAGCGAACTGCGGCCAGATCCGAGAATTTCTCCGAGAAGGTCCAGGGCTGGCGTGTCAGGATTTGTGAGCCCTGGAATTCTCCAGGCCAGCGAGAGGCGGGTGAGTTCGGTGGGAAATTCCTCGTGGGCGTCCCGGCGACCGAGTTGCCCCGGCTCGTTGGCGATATAGATGGGTTCAAGGGCCCGCCTGGGCTGAGTCTCAAACAATTTTCCCAGCTCGTCGTGGATCTTGTTGGCATCGACATCGCCGGTGACGACGAACGTCAGGTTGTTCGGCACATACCGCGCCTTGTAGTAGCGCAGGACATCCTCCCGCGTCAGCTTGTTGTAAACATCGAGGTATCCGATCACGGGGTGACGCAACGGGCTTTCCGTGAACACCGTCTTGAGCATGAGTTCCGAACTTTGCCGATTCGGATCATCGAACCCCATCGCAAACTCCCGGCGGATCACCTCCTGCTCCTTGGTGTATTCCGCTTCGGGAAGCGTGGCGTTCATTGTCGCATCCGCGAGGATCGCAACTGCGGCTGAAGCTCCGTCCGCAGGGACATCAATCCAAAAGACCGTCCGGTCAAACGACGTGTAGGCATTGATGTATCCACCGAGGTTTTGAACCTCGCTGGCAATGGCGCCCGGTGGCCGGGAATCCGTTCCCTTGAAGAGCATGTGCTCCAAAATATGGGAAAGACCGGCTCCCATCTTCTCCCCCTCATGAATGCTGCCCGTGCCACACCATGCCTGAACGCTGGCGACAGGTGCGCTGCGGTCTTCCTCAACGATGAGAGTCAGGCCATTATCGTAGGTGAATACTAGGGCTTTCGAGTCCGGGAGCGAGGGAGCCTTGGCACAATAGGCTGAGGCGGACGTGGCAGCGAGGGTGGCGAGCATCAGGAAAAATTTCATTCTCCACTTCGGACCTCATCCGGGCCCGGGGCGTTCAAAGGATTTTTCCCGGATTGGAAGGGGACCACGAATGCGCTGTGGAAATCGAAGCCCCCGGCAAAACTCTCCAGCGTATCCTCGTCGGTCTTACCGAACTGTTCCGCCTGCACCAGATTGAAAACCATGTGGCCGATGTCCTCGCAGCAGCGCACCCCCCAGTAATCAAGAACGGTCATCGTCATGGGACCGAATTCGCCGAGCGCATGGACCCGGAAGCCTTCGAGAAGCTCTGCCGCCGCAACGTGCCCGCCCGCTTCTTTCGTCGCCTTCTTCCTGCGCTTGAGAGCGGCCTCGAGCGAATCGCGCAGGAAGACATACGCTTCGGGGTGATATCGTTTATCGCCTCGTGAAACCGCCTCGACTGCTTCTTGAAATCCTGTGGTCTGCATGAATGGGTGGTCAGGGAACTTGCGCCGAGCGGGAGTCAAACGCGGCGGAATCCCGCCATTGCTTGACGCCAAAGCCCAGCAAAAAAATCAAAATGAATCCCGCGATGAGCACCTTTTCCTGGCGCGTCAGTTCAAACATTCTGCGAGAATAGCGCGATTCCCGGATGGTGCAAGGGGATGCTTGAGTTCTGATCCTCAGGAACTCCAACGCCGATCCGGCGAATCTCCGTGTGAGCCCGTTGATATCACGGCTCGAACGGAAACCCGGCATTCCCTCGCGGCCCGCTTGGGACTCTGCGCCGGAGGAGTGACAGTGCAATGAACGAACCGAGCAGCAGCGCCCATGTCGAGGGCTCGGGGACAGCTGTGTAGTTTAGTTGGAGATCGTTGCCGCTTACGCTCACGGAGAAGGCCCCGCCAGCAAAGGGATTACTGAACCCTGTGGTGCCGTTGTTTGCCCCGATGTTAATCGCAAAGTTCCCGGCAGAAAACCCGGTGATCCCCGTCGTCGTAGAGACGAGGGTCCAAGTATAGTTGCCGGTGTTGAAAAAATTGATCGCATTGCCGTTGCTGTCCGGTCCGACCGCCGAGAGGGTCCAGAGGTTGATGGCGAAACTGCCGGACGTTAGAGATGTCAGGTCAAGTCCGCCCGTGATGGAAATCGTGTCGTAAGCGACGCCGGCCGTTCCGGTGGCATTGTAAAGCTGCCAGTTGAAGGCACCGCCATTTGTCCAGACCTGCGATCCGGTTGCAAGCGAACCGGGGCTGTTGCCGGGCGAGAGCGTTCCGGCGACAGTCACATCGCCGCCGACATTTCCCGAGCCGGCAAGCGTGCCGTTCGCTCCGACTGTCAGGCTATTCCCGACCGCCAGCGATCCATTGATGACGAGGAATCCGCCATTGACGCTTGTCGTTCCGGTGAACGTGTTGTTACCGGTGAGGATCAAGCTGCCGGCGCCGGTCTTGACGAGCGTGCTGGCAGTGCCCGAAATTGCTCCACTGACTGTGGTGCTATTGCCACCGGTAAAGGTAAGCGTCCCAGCCGCCGTGCCGTTGCCAAAGTTCACCGGGCCGTTGATGGCAAGGTTTCCTGCGGCAGCGTTGACGTTCACATTGCCCGCGAGAGAGACAGCGCTGTTGATCGTTTGGGTAGCCGTCGAGTTGTTGAGGATCTGGCCGTAAACGGTAACCGTGTTGTTTCCGATGGTGAGGGCGTTGGAGCCAGCTTCGAAGGTGATGCCGCCGGCGAGGCGGTTGATTTGCGTGTCAATAGCTGTCGCATTGGAAGACGTGAAAGAAACCGCAGAGCCGCCTGCGGGGGTGGTTCCGAGCAACCAGTTGCCATTCGAGCCCCATTGTCCGTCGCCCGCTCCATTGTTCCACACCGCGGGCGACGACGATGCCTGGAACTGGAGTGTATAGGGAACGGGAGAGGAGTAGGAGAACGTGCCGGAAAGTCCGGAAATATTGGAGAGGAACGTGATCGCATCGGCGGGGACTCCACCACCAATACCTCCGATCGAATTGGTGAGCAGCGTGTAGTTCCCCGATCCGGAGAATCCGCTGTCGTTGAAAAAGAACGAAATGCCTGTGCCCAGCGTGGGTGGTGAGGAATTTGTAATAATCTGGTCGGAAACGCCCGCCGCACCGAGGTCCATGAGCAATGTCGCGTTGCCGGTCGTGCCAAAGGCACCCAGGTGAACTGTCTCAATATTGTTCACATTGCCCGGGCTGAATGTGGGAGTTCCGGTGCCCGGACCGGCGAAGGGGCCGACATTCACCTGCGTGGTCGACATGTTGCCCGAAGCAAAGGTCCCGCTGGAAATATTGACGAGCGCGACATTTGAGACGGCTCCGGCGACATAGATGGTTCCCGGACCCTGGATAATGAGGTTGTTGCCCGCGCCGGCGAGAGTGCCAGTGAGAGAAAGAGTTCCATTATTGGAAGCCAACGTGGTTTGCGAGGCGAGGGTCACTCCGCCCGCGTAGGTATTATTACCGGAAACGTTCAGGAGTGCTCCGCCTGCATTGTAACCGACACCGCCGACGTTGAGGTTTCCCGTTGCCATGTTGATGCCTCCTTGGAACTGGAGCGCGCCGCCGGAGGTGATCGTAGTATTCCCCGAACCGAGCGCGTGATTGCTGGCAACAATCAGATATGTGGTATTTACGACCGTCGTACCCCCGCTGTAGGAGTTGTTGCCCGAGAGGACAAGTCCCCCGCTGCCCGTGGCATTTGTGGTCATCGCACCCGTGCCGCTGATGTTTCCGGAGAGGGTGACTGCCACGGAGTTGCTGGCGGTGGAAAGCGTGTGACTGCCCAAGTCAATATTGCCGGTGAGAGTCAACAGACCGCTGGAGGAATGGATCAACGCATCGCCGGCAAGTGTGACGTTGCCACCAACCGTGTTGCCGTAGGTCGTGTTGTTGTTGATTGCCCCCTGGCTTATGCCTCCGACGGCGACTCCGGTCCCGGCGAGTGAGAGCGAGGCAAAGGATGTCTGCTGTCCCTGCCCTGGAACCAGGCTCTGGGTTTGGTTCTGGGTTTGGGATTGGAACTGGAGTGTGGCACCCGGGGCAACCGTTAGGACAGAGGTCCCGTTCCCAAGCGCGGTGGCGCCGATCACGTTGAGGACGCCGGCCTGGACGTCGGCGGAACCCGAATACCCGTTACCATCTCCGCTCAGGCTCACCGTTCCATTGCCGGTTTTTGCGAGTCCACCCGAGCCGATGAGTGCGCCCGTGAGGGTTTCCGTCGGTGCCGCACTCGAGGTGTTCCCTCCGATAATGAGCGTGTAGTTTCCGACATTCACCGCCTGGGAGAGCGTGAGGGTCGAGCTGTCGCCGGCCTGGATCGAGGCGTTGGCAGTGAGTCCGACCGTGCCATTCCATGTCGCCTGCTGCCCGGAAAGGAGGCGCAATGCGCCTTGGCCGTTATCGCCAGCGCCACTAAGTGTGAGGGATTCGCCGGTAACATTGCCGGTATTGGCAATCACGAGTGAAGCGCCACTCTGGACGACCGTGCCGTTCGTCGTTGAGCCAAGGACCGTGCTACTATTCATCTGCAATGCTCCCTGGTTGATCGTCGTTTCACCAGAATAGGTGTTCACGAAGAGGTTGTTCGCCTGGTTGAGAATCAGGGTGCCGGTGCCATTCTTTGTGAGTCCTCCCGCACCTTCGATCGTGCCGTTGATGGTGACGGTGTGGCCGTTCGTATCAATGATCCCGGTTGCATCCATGATCAGTGAGCGGTTCAATCCAGAAACGATATCCCCGGTCGCCTGGAGGGTGCCTCCTTCAAATGTCAGAGAGTTCGGACCCTTGATGCCGGATCCGCTCGAGGGACCCACTCCGCTGCCGAGGACCGCGGCAGAATTGGCCGCCAACACACCTGCGGAGATGGTGAGCGGGCCGTTGAATGTGTTGTTCCCGGAAAGGGTAAGCGTGCCATTGCCGGATTTTACCACACTTCCGCCAACAGCCGGCCCGTCGGAAATCGTGCCATTGACCGTCGTGTTCTGTTCGCCGGTGAAAGTAAGGGTTCCTGGCAGCGCTCCGACATTGCTGAGAGCAACGCTTCCGAGAACAAGATTCCCGGTATTGGCGGCAATGGTGCGGTCGGCATTGATCTCGATGGCGCTGTTGATCGTCTGGGTATTCGTGGAATTGTTCGCCAAATTGCCGCCGAGCGTGATCGTGTTGCCGTTGATCGTGAAGGCCGCGGCAGCAGAATCGAAGGTAATCGCGCCGGTGGTCTGGTTCGTCCCCGTGTTCACATTCGTCTGGCTCGATCCCGTGAACGTGATGTCAGCCCCGGCCAGCGGGACCGAACTACCCACCCAGTTGCTGCCGGTCGTCCAATTGGCGTCCCCTCCGCCGTTCCAGATGCCAGTCTGTCCGGCTAGGGCCGAGAAGACTAGGTCGTTCCCGACGAGTTGGAAGCTTCCAGTCAGCCCGGCGATGCCCAATGAGACAATATTGAACGTGCTCGGGTTGGTGGTGTTCCATTGCGTCCCAGCAGTGATGAGCGTGTAATTCCCGCTCCCGGTGAATCCGCCCGCGGATTTGAAAAGGAACGTGGTGGAGTCCCCCAGGGCGACGATGGCACCGGCTTGAATGCTGTCCGAGGTGCCTGCGGCACCAAGATCCAGAAGAAATGCGCCGGTATGATTTCCGCTTGTCGCGTAAAGGTTGCCAGCCGAGATCGTCGCGATCGCTCCGGATCCGCCCGGGCTCATCGCACCGCCCTGCACGGATACTGACGTGTTCCCGCCCAAGCCCTGTGAGGCCAGAATGCCCCCGACGACGGCGACGGTTCCGCTGAACGTGCTGTTTTGGGTGAACTGGAGGGTGCCGGACCCGGCTTTTGTCAGGCTTGAGTTGCCGCTGCTTGCCCCACCGGAAATCGCCCCGGAGACGGTCATCTCGACCGGGGCGCTGTTGTTGTTAACGACGAAAGTGAAGGTGCCGTTGCCGCCGGGGGTCAGATCGTTCAAATTGAGCGCGCTTGGGATCGTCGCCGTCGAATTGCCGAGGCCCGAGAAGAGGACGGTGCTGTTGTTGGAGATCGAGAGCGTCCCGGTGCCGGTCACGCTGCCGCCGGTCATCGTCAGGTTCCCGGCCGAGGCGCTGAACGTCTGCAGATCAATCTGTCCGTCGGTGCCGATGGTCACATGGGTGCCCGGGGTCTGGTTGCTGGCCTGCAGTCGAACGACAGCACTACCCGCCGCACCCGTGCCATCACCGACCGTGAGGTTGCCGCCGTAGGCAACGCCAGAGGATTTATTGAGGTTCAGCGTGCCTTCATTGACCACGAGCCCGCCAGTGAATGTATTGGCGAAACTCCCGCTGAAGGTCATCATGCCGTTGCCGGCCTTCGTGAATGAGGTGCGGACGAGGGTTTCTCCGATTGCCCCACCGAATTCCACGGCGACCGAATTCGTGACGGTGAAATCCTTGACGGTGATGGTGGAGTTTCCGAAGGGGATGGTGCTGGCCGTAAGAGTCGCCGGACCGTTGAGCGTAAAGCCGTTGGTTCCGCTGAACGTCGTGTTTCCCGCGATCGCGAGAGCGTTGGACAGCGTGCGGTTGCCGGCCGCCGCCTGCAGAACCGCGTCGGCCACGCCTGCTTTTCCAAACGTCAGGTTGCCGGTGCCAGCGGCCTGATCGCTGCCGAGAACGAGCGTTCCGGCCTGGTGCTTGAGCCCGCCGGTGAACGTGTTGTTGCCGCTGAGCGTGAGCGTGCCGCTGCCGTTCTTTGCCAGGGAACCTCCGGGGCCCGTGCTGTTGCCGTCGGAGATGATTCCGGTGACCGACGAGTTTTGGGTTCCCGAGAAGGCGAGCGTATTTGGAGTTGCGGAGTTTTTAAGCGCGATGGCTCCACCGAAAACCAGGTTGCCAAATGCGGCCGTGACCGTGCTGTTGGAGCCGAGGGTGAGGTTGCTGTTGATCGTCTGGGTTTTATTCGACGAGTTCACAACATCACCTGTGAGGGTGATTGTGTTGTTCGCGATGGTGAAAGCACCTGCCGCGTAGTTGAAGGCGATCCCCGCAACGCTGCGGTTTGTTCCGGTGTCCACTGTGATCGTGGCATTGGGGTTGCCGACAAACTGCACGCTGGCATTTCCCGCCGGAAGGATTCCGCCGGACCAACTGGAGTTGTTTCCCCACGAGCCGCTCGCATTCGCTGTCCAAATGGCGGTCGGCAAGGCCGAGGTGCCGTCCGGGTTGATGGTCAGAACCACTTGGCTGCCAGCCATTCCATTGCCAGCGGTGTTGTAGTAGAGAAGATTGTTGCCGAGTCGGTCCTGTAATGGGAATCCGTATCCGGTTGTGAGGGAGTGGTTTCCACCCGTCAGACTCGCTGCGTAGCCGTTATAAAAAAGCGGGTTTGATTGGACGCTGGAAAAGTAAAGTTTTTGTCCGGCCGGAGTATTGGCATAGAGGATCTGCTGGCCGTTCGGGGTCCCGTTGGCAATGGTTGTTCCGTTAACATTGGACTCTCCGCTCGCCCACCACTGGGCGCTGGCAAGCGCGCCGATGGTGCTGTTTCCGAAGGCTGTGGTGCTGCCGACGTATCCGAAGCTCAGCCCGGCGTAGAGGTCGCCGACAACCTGGCCCCACACGTCGTTGCTGATTCCGACCTGATTATTGGAATAGCCGGGAGAGGTGATTGTGTAGTTGCCATTGTTTCCATAAATTCCATCCTGCGAGTTGAGCGACGCGTAAGGAATATAGATCGTGGCGTTGCTGCCCACTCCCGACGCCGTGGAATTCCCCAGCCAGGAGACGCCGGCATTTCCGGAGAGGGGGCCCGCAGTCAGGGTGATCCCCCCGGTGGTCAGATTGCCGGAGAATGTTCCGGTGAAATCGTAAGTCTGGCCCTGGGTTGAGATGTTTCCAGTGGGCTGGGTCCCCGTGCCTACGTAGGTACCCGCGAGGTGGACTGTTGTGCTATTCGCAGTCAGGCTGGTCAGATAGGCGGTGAAGTCATGGTAAACACCCTCGGCGCTGAACTGCGGGCTGATCACCCTGGCAAAGCTCGCATTCGGCAGATCGGGAGAGGCGCCGCCCGGTATGATCGCCGCAGGGTTTGCGGTGGGATTCGGAGGCGTGGGATTCGGGGGGTATGCGGGCGAGACCGTGTTAGTGCCCGATTGGGCATATGCGGCGTTGACGAGAAGCTGCGTGTTGGCCGAAATTTGGTTGGCGTTCTGAACATTCTTATTGACCGTTCCATTGGAGGAATATTGTGCGGACATCGAAAGCGAAATGGCCGTGAAGTCGATGTAGGACAGGTCGGTGTAAACCGCTGTTCCGCTCCCCTGCGGAACAATCGTCTGCTCGAAATACTGGTATCTGGTGGAATAGTTGGGATCGGTCGGTGTCTGGGCCGCAGGTGTATAGCCAGGTCCCATTCCCTGCAGCCCATAGGGACCGAAATTCACAAAGATTCTTCCCCCGCTAAAATCTGTCACATTCACTCTTGCGATTCCGTCTGAGCCCGTGATCTGATCGAGGGAATACGCCGTGTTTGCCTGCAGTTGCTGGTTGTCGCCAAAAACGTTGCTGTATGTCCCGGTCACCGTTGAACTCGCGTTCATGAACTGGATGAAAATCTGGCTCGAACTCATCCCCGTATCGTTTTTGAAGACGTAAGGAACCGGGTCAGCCGCTCGAGCAGACTCCAACAGGCCGATCTCCAAAGTCATTGTGAGGAGCGCACAAAACAAAAAGAAACGACCTGAAAACCCAGTGAAGCGTTCCTTATGCGCGACCGCGTTGCTTGGCGAAAACCGCCTAACGACAGGTTTATGATTTTCCCGAGCAGGTGTGAAACTGAAAACCGAGTGAATTTTTTTCATAATGACCCTCCCGGAACCCGGTTGACTGCCAACCGTATTTTCACCGCAAGTTTTCTCAGAGAAAACCTTCACGATCGTTTGCCGCAAATCAACCTATGTCAATCCAAATGACACAGTGATCACGCGCAGGCAGGGATTCCTGGCAACTTAGTATTTCTGGGTGCATGCGCATGGGGTCTTGGAAAGTGACAAGTTCGATCTACGACTCCCCAACACTGAAACAAACGCTTGCGTTTCGCTCTCGCGCGGGTGGGATGTCCGTGAGACAATCCTCACCTGGCATGCAATTTAAAAAACGATGACGGTCCTTGAAGTTCTGACAGCAGCGACGGACTACCTTGGGAAGCAGGGCGTTGAAAGCTCACGTCTGAACGCGGAGCACCTTTTGGCGCATGTCCTCGGCAAGAAGAACAGGATCGAGCTTTACCTAGAGTTTGAACGCCCGCTGGGGGAAGCGGAGCGGGCTCCGCTGCGGGAACTTGTCCGAAAACGTGCCGAGGGACATCCACTCCAGCACTTGCTGGGGACAGTGGAATTTCTGGGGTTCACCTTCGCCACAGATGCGCGTGCATTGATTCCGCGTCCGGAGACCGAGCAACTGGTGGAGTTCGTTCTCGCTGGAGGTGATTTTGACCGTGCCCTGGATGTGGGCACCGGCAGCGGGGTGATCGCCCTGAGCCTGGCACTGAAACGACCGCATGCGGACATGACCGGATGCGATATTTCCAAAGAAGCGCTGGCCCTGGCGAAAGAAAATGCAGCGCGTCACGGCCTCACCGAAAGGGTCCGTTTTGTCGAGTCCGATCTGTTCGCAACAATCTCCGGGCACGTGCCGGTCATCGTGGCGAACCTTCCTTACATCCCCAAGGCGGAAATTCCGGAACTGTCCCGCGAAGTCCGCCACGATCCCTCGCTCGCCTTGGATGGAGGCCCGGACGGACTGGATTTGATTCGCCGTCTTGTGGCTGAGGCACCCACAGTTTTGACTCCGGGCGGAATGCTGGCATTGGAGATCGGGCACGACCAGTCCCGCCCGGTCTGCGAATTGCTCGACGCCCACAATTATCGGGACATCTCCCCCCGCCGGGATTATCAAAATATCGAAAGGTTCATCATCGCCCGACATGGATAAAATACTTGTTCACGGAAACCGCCGCTTGAGCGGCTCAGTTCGGATCAGCGGATCAAAAAATTCCGCGCTTCCGATCCTTGCCGCAACGCTGCTGACAAAGGAGGCGTGCGTGATTTCGCGGGTTCCGGATCTGAGCGACATCCACTATATGCTCACGATCCTGAGTCAGCTGGGATGCGAGGTCGAACGCGCGAGCGGCGTCGTGACGATCAAGGCCGAGAAGGTCACCACCGAGGCCCCCTATGAGATCGTCCGCAAAATGCGGGCCTCGGTTTGCGTTCTCGGCCCGCTGCTCGGGCGCGAGAAGGAAGCCACTGTCTCCCTGCCCGGGGGCTGCATCATCGGAGACCGTCCGATTGATCTTCACCTCAAGGGATTCGAAGCCC
The DNA here is from genome assembly GCA_964605515.1 of uncultured Chthoniobacter sp. Classification (GTDB taxonomy): domain Bacteria; phylum Verrucomicrobiota; class Verrucomicrobiia; order Chthoniobacterales; family Terrimicrobiaceae; genus QYQL01. The sequence goes on along the minus strand of CAZSDC010000048.1, from coordinate 6,393 downwards.
TCGGGGCTGCGGTGCGTGTCCAGGGAGGCAACGTCAAAGTTCTCGCCCCGGATCTCCGGGGGGCCACCATCCCCATGCGCGGAAAATTCGGCTCTACCGTGCTTGGCACGGACAACGTGATGATGGCGGCAGTGCTTGCTGAAGGAACCACAGTGATAGACGGAGCGGCTGAGGAACCGGAGGTTGTGGACCTGGCCAATTTCCTGATTGCCATGGGCGCAAAAATCGAAGGGGCCGGGACCCGACGGATAATCATTGAGGGCGTCAAAGAACTCCATGGGGCCGAGCACGAGGTGATTCCCGACCGCATCGAGGCTGGCACATTCCTCGTTGCTGCGGCCATCTGTGGCGATGGCGTCACCTTGACCAGGGTGGAGCCCGGCCACCTGGCTGCTGTCATCGAGCCTCTGTCCCAGGCGGGATTCCATATCGAGGCGGGGAAAAAACGAATCACGATCACCCCGAATGGTCCCCGCCTCGCGCTCAAACTCGACGCCCTCCCCTACCCGTCCTTTCCCACCGACATGCAGGCTCAGATGTGTGCTCTCCTGGCCACGACAGAAGGAATCAGCGCCGTCACGGATAACGTCTTCCCACAACGGTTCATGCACGTGGCCGAGCTCAAGCGCATGGGGGCCAACATCGAACTCGAGGGACAGACCGCGTTGATCCGCGGCGTGGAAAAACTGAGCGGTGCCCCCGTAATGGCGAGCGATCTGCGGGCTTCGGCGGCTTTGGTTCTTGCCGGACTCCAGGCAGAAGGGGTAACCGAGGTGAACCGCGTCTATCACATTGATCGGGGATACGAATCCATCGATGAAAAGCTCAACTCACTCGGAGCGGAAATCGAGCGGGTCAAGGTTTAGATTGCCTCCGGAGGATCCTCAACGATCATTCAAGCCATGGCACTCACAGACGGAAAGCCGGATCCATTGATCAAAGCTGCTCCTGCCACCCCTGACCGCCACCCACAAACGCCGGTGACATGGGGGATGATATTTTTTATCACCTTGGCGATCGTTTTTTTTGGTGAATTCTTGGTGATGGGTCTTGTCATTCCCTACTTTTGGCCCGAGCCCACAAGCCTCTGGCAGGAGGTGGCGCTGAACGCCGGCTTGCTAAGCGCCATCACCGCCCTGGCTTTGCTCCCGGTCTTCTCACGTTTCGAGCAGAAAAGCTCGGCCCTGGCGAAACACCTCCAACTGGAAAGCAAGCTGTCGGGCGAAATTGTCCGGACGCTCTCCGCCCACAAGCTCGCGCTCGATCAACTGGCCCTCATCTCGGAGACCGATCCGCAGGGGATTCTCACTTACGTAAACGACAAGTTTTGCGAGATCAGCCAATTTTCCGTCGGAGAGCTCGTCGGACAACCTCACAGCATCATCAACTCCGGGGTGCACCCCAAAACGTTCTGGGACCAGTTCCGGGAAACCATCCTTGGCAACAAAGTCTGGCGTGGCGAGATCTGCAACCGCGCTAAGAACGGTTCGCTCTACTGGGTGGATGCCATTGTCGTTCCTTTCACCGATGCCGAAGGGGGCATCGCAAAATATGTGTCGATCCAGATTGTGATCACCCGACGGAAAACTGCGGAGGAATCCACGGCATTGCGCATCCGGCTTCTCCAGGTGCTCAGCAGTATTGCCGAACTGCCCGGAACCGATCCGGTGGAGACGCTGTTTCTCGCGCTCGAAATAAGCCGTGGCGCGCTCCATTTTGGGAAAGCAACCCTCGGACGTCTGGAGGGGAGTAATCTGCTGCTGGAGGTTCGCTCGCCTTCTACGGGTGGAAGCCAGATCTCACATCCACTGTCGGAGACTTATGGTGGTCTTTCCGTCAAGTCCGGCGACGTCATTGCCGTCCCGAAAATGTCCGCATCTCCGTATGCCTCGCAACCTTGCTTTCTGCGCTTTGGCTACGAGAGCTTTCTGGGGACATCCGTGGTTGTCGAAGGTCGGGTCTATGGCACCCTGGAGTTTTTCTCAACGGAGGCACGGGAGAAGCCATTTGACGAGGCGGAGATCGAATTTGTCCGTCTTCTAGCCCGATTGGTCGGAGCGGTCATCAACCGGAGGAACGTGCTGCAGACCCTCGCGGCACAAAACCTCGCCCTAGATGAAGCGAAAAAAAATGCCGAGCACCTGGCCGGAGAAGCATCGGTGGCGGCGCGCGCGAAGGCGGAATTTTTGGCTAACATGAGCCACGAAATCCGGACTCCCCTCAATGCCATCATCGGCATGACCGACCTTCTACTCGGCTCCGACCTACCACAGCGCGTCAATGAACATCTGGATACCGTGAGGACCAGTAGCGACTCCCTCCTCGCCATCATCAACGACATTTTGGATTTCTCCAAAATCGAGAGCGGCCATCTCGAGTTGGAGTCCCTCCCGGTTCCGCTTCGCGAATGCATCGAGGCGGTCTTGGATCTTAATGCCTCAGCCGCCTCAAACAAGGGCCTCGATCTCCTCTACTGGATCGAACCCGATGTCCCTCCCGCGATTCTCTCCGACCGCACCCGCCTCCAGCAGATCCTTCTCAACCTTGTCACGAATGCGGTCAAGTTCACCGAGTCCGGCGAGGTGATGGTCCGGGTCCGCCGCCATAGAGAATCCGGGGGAAAAGACTTTCTGCATTTTTCGGTGCGGGACACGGGAATCGGAATCCCGGAAAACGTGCGGGACCGCCTCTTCCAAGTCTTCAGTCAGGTGGACAGTTCCACCACAAGGCGGTTCGGCGGAAGCGGCCTCGGCCTCGCCATCAGCAGAAGGCTGACCGAGATCATGGGAGGAAAAATCTGGGTGGCGAGCACAGTGGGAAAAGGAGCGGACTTTCAATTTCTCCTCCCCTTGGTTCCCGCAACAGCTGCCCCGCCAGAAATCGCTCGCGACACGAATCCTGACCTCACCGGAATCCATGTTCTCATTGTTGATGACAACGCCACCAACCGCTGGATTCTCTCCGAACAGACCAGAAGCTGGGGCATGATCCCGCGCGAAGTCAGCGGCGGAAGGGAGGCCCTGGCGATCGAGGAATCAGGAGTCCAAGTGGACCTGGTCCTGCTCGATGTCCAGATGCCGGACATGGATGGATACACGCTTGCCGGGGAGCTTCGCTCGCACAGGCCGGACCTTAATATCATTATCCTCACTTCGCTGGCGGACCACGACCGCTCGCGGCTGAAAAATTTGCGCATTTCCCGGTTTTTAACCAAACCCGTAAAGGCGTCGCTCCTCTACGAGACAATCTGCGCGGTGGTCTCGGGCCGGCAACAGATCGGCAGATCGCAAGCGGGCCAGGAAGATTTTGAAATCGCAGGGGAATTCCCGCTCAAAATCCTCGTGGCCGAGGACCACCCCACAAACCAGCGGATCATCAAGCTGATGCTCGAACGCCTCGGCTACCAGCCCGAGATTGTTTCGAATGGACTCGAGGCGCTTGCCGCCGTGCGCACGATTCCATTCGATGCCGTTATTCTTGATGTCCAGATGCCCGAAATGGACGGGCTCACGGCCTCCCGCGAGATTCGCCGAATGAAGCTGCCAGGCAAACGGCCATGGATTCTTGCAATGACAGCGAATGCCCTTGAAGGGGACAGGGAGAAGTGTATTGCCGCTGGCATGGACGATTACATCAGCAAGCCTGTAAAGACAACCGACCTGGCGGCGGCCATGCGCAGGGCCTACAACCGCCCCACCCTGCCGGTCGAAATTTGAGGCTTTCACCGGCCGCCCGAACTGCTAGAAATCCCGGTTCCCATGAGCAGCCCGAATCTTGATGTCCGCGATGTCGCCCGGCTGGCGCGCATCGAACTCACCGACGAAGAAGCCGAAACTTATCAATCCCAGTTGGGAAGTGTTCTCGAGTATGTCGAGCAACTCGGAAAGCTGGATCTCACTGGCGTCGAGCCAACCGCCCATGCCAACCCGGTCTTCAACGTGTTCCGCGAGGACGCGGCACTCCCCGGATTAGAGCGGAAAGCGGTGCTCGCAAATGCCCCACACGCGGCCAACAACCTGGTCGTCGTCACCAAAGTCATCGAATAACCATGAGCGATCTCACAAGGCTCACAATCACCGAACTCCAGGCTGGCTTTAGGAATGGCTCATTCACCCCCGCTGATGCCGTGCGTGGCTTGGAAGATCGGATCCTGAAGGTTGACACCGACATCGCCGCCTACCTGGCGCGGGATTTTGATTCCGCGCTGGCAGCAGCTGAGAGCGCCGACGTCTCTCTCCCGCTTGGCGGGGTGCCGATCGGCATCAAGGATGTAATCAACACGCTCGGCGAGCAATGCACGTGCGGATCGAAGATTCTTGCCGGCTACAGGGCTCCCTACGATGCCACGGCGATCAAGAAGCTGAAGTCTGCCGGCGCGATCCCGTTCGGGCGATTGAACATGGATGAGTTTGCCATGGGATCGTCCACGGAAAATTCCGCTTATCAGGTCACCCGGAACCCCTGGGACACATCGCGGATTCCGGGCGGCTCCAGCGGCGGGTCGGCGGCAGCGGTTGCCGCCCGCGAAGCGTTTGCCACCCTTGGCAGCGACACCGGCGGATCGATCCGCCAACCCGCAGCGCTCTGCGGCGTGGTCGGACTCAAGCCCAGCTATGGACGCGTCTCCCGATACGGACTCGTCGCGTTTGCGAGTTCCCTCGACCAGATCGGTCCGTTCGCCCGAAGCACCCGCGACTGCGCAGCGATCCTCAACGCCATCGCGGGAAAAGATCCCCACGACTCGACCTCGCTCGATCTGCCGGCAGAAGATTTCACATCCAGGCTTGGAAGGGATCTCAAAGGCGTGCGCCTGGGGATTCCGAAGGAGTATTTTGTGGATGGCATGGATGCCCGCGTGCGCGCCAAAGTTGAGGATGCGATCAGGACCTGCGAAAGCTTGGGCGCCGAACTTGTGGAGGTTTCCCTCCCCCACACCGAATACGCCGTCGGAGTTTACTACATCATCGCAACTGCAGAAGCCTCCGCAAATCTGGCACGCTTCGATGGCGTCCGCTACGGCCACCGCGCAAAAAATCCGACCGACCTCCTCGACCACTACAAACGCACCCGCGAGGAGGGCTTTGGAAGCGAGGTCAAGCGACGCATCATCCTCGGAACCTACGTGCTCTCGAGCGGCTACTACGACGCCTATTACCTCCGTGCCCAGAAAGTCCGCACCCTCATCAGGCGGGATTTCGCCAGCGCTTTTGAAAAAGTCGACGCCCTCATCTGCCCAACCTCCCCGGATCTCGCCTTCAAGATCGGCGAGCGCGTAAACGACCCGCTCCGCATGTATCTTGCGGACATTTTCACAATCGCCGCAAACCTCGCTGGCATCTGCGGCATCAGCGTTCCCTGCGGGCTGGTGGAGGAGGGAGGGAAATCACTTCCGGTCGGCCTTCAATTTCTCGGCAAATCCCTCGACGAATCCCGCCTTTTGGGTATTGCCGACGCGTATGAGCAGGCGGGGTCGCAAGACGTGCTGGCCGGAGTTCCCTAACGAGCCGTCATTCCTCATTCCTCATTTCGCATTATCCCCATGAGCCTGCTCTTTTTCAAACGCGTTCTTGCGAATCCCCTCCGGGTTGGCTACTTGGTTCCCAGCTCCCCGTTTCTGACCCGGCAAACGGCTTCGCACCTGGACTATTCACGTCCGAGAGTGATCGTGGAACTCGGGCCGGGCGAAGGCTGCCACACACGGGAAATCGTAAAACGCATGGGCCCCGACTCTCGCCTCGTCCTCTTCGAGGTTGACCCGGAATTCGTCACCCATCTCCGCCACCAATTCCAGGATGACGATCGCGTGACCGTCCTGCAGACTGACGCCCTTCATATCCGCGAGGCCTTAGACGGGCTCGGACACACCCGCTGCGACTACATCCTCTCGGGCATCCCGTTTTCTGTGATCGAAAAATCCATCCGCAAACGGATCCTTTCGCGCATCGCCGGGGCAATGGATGCCAATAGCCGGTTTATCGCGTATCAGCTCGGAACTCAGTTGTGCGAAGAGAACCACCTCTTCGAACTCGCGAAAAAAACTTTCTGCGCCATGAACCTTCCACCGATCAACGTGATGGAATTCCGGCGGGCGATGACGAATTAATTAGAGGGCCCGGCTCTGTCCGGTCCCAATTATTCAAGGGGCAACACGGCGGTCGTCCCTCCAATGCAAAAATCAGTTCGCTGCAGGTTCGACGTTCACGCGGCGGCCGGCACGGTCGAACTTCACGTTCCCGTCTTGAAGCGCCCAAATCGTGTAGTCGCGCCCAAGCCCAACATTCCGGCCGGGCTGAAATTTGGTCCCGCGCTGGCGGATGATGATGTTGCCGGCAACGACGGCTTCCCCGCCGAATTTTTTTACGCCGAGCCGTTTGCTTTGGCTGTCGCGTCCGT
>CAZSDC010000047.1:0-18444 GCA_964605515.1 uncultured Chthoniobacter sp. | reverse complement strand
GCGCGTTGGAGAGAACGGGGAGAGTCGCGCGATTGCTGACCACGTTTTGGATTCGTTGCAAACCTTCGAGGAGTGCTTCTTTGGTGACCGCTAGCTTCATGGTGGGTAAAGTTTCTTGTTTAGGGACACACAGGCCGGATGTCAACCGCATGTTGATAATTTGTACCGGAGAGGATTTGCAACCCAAGGCACTCCTGAAACTCAGTTCTGCAGGTTCGCGCGTCGTTCCGCCTCGGCAGCGAGTGCGAGCACGGTGTTCTTCGCTTCGACGAGCGCCTGGTTTTTGAGGCCCGCGACGAGGTTGGTGATCGGGACGCAGAGGTTCGTGTAGCAGAGGAGCGTCCGGTCGCCGTCATAGGGTTCGATCCGCAGCGAACCGTCGCTCTGTTTCGCGAGCGGCGACTGAAGAAGTTTCCATGAGACGGTGTAGGTCTGGCCCGAGTTCGCATACGTGTTCCGTACGATGTAGCTGATTTTTTGTAAGACCGGAACTTTCACCGTGTAGCGCACATCCTTGGTGCCGTCGGGATTGTTTGCGATCACCTGGGCGGAGAGAATTCCCGGGGTATAGGAGGGCGCGGAATTGTAATCGGTAAAAAGATCGGAGACGACCGAGGGCGGGGCGTTCACGACCCGATAGAGACTGAGCTGGGGCCAGGGAGCACCGGCAACGGCGGTGCTTTTCACGACGGTCACGCCCCCGGCCAATTCGTTGCGCTGCGACTTCGGCACTTCCTTGACCATGTCCGCAAACGCAGAGCCTCCCAACAGAAAAATGACGACAATGATTTTCATGGGAAAGAGTTTAGACGACCCGCACAGTCGGCGCAATCACCTGCTGAAGTTCGCAATGACGCCGGAATAGATTTCAAAAATCCGGGAGAAGACGGTGGACCAGGAGTATTTCCCGCGCGCCTCGGTACTGGCTTTGAGCCCTGCGGCGCGGAGGTCGAGTGTGAACTTCGACTTGATCGCGTCCGCGAGTGCCGCCGGGGAATTCTCGGCGGCCCAAAACTCCTGGTCGCTGAAGATGATCCGGTCCATGTAGCTCCCCCGGATGCCGACGACGCAGGTCCCGCTGGCCTGGCTCTCCAGCGCGACGAGCCCGAAAGTTTCCTGAACGCCGGGATGAACGAAGAGGTCGGCCGCACGGTAGATCGATGCCAGTTCCATCGGGTCGGTGCAATACGGGATCCAGTGAACCGCCCCGGTCGCTTCCTGGAGGCGGACGAGTGACTGCCTCTGGGAACCGTCGCCGGCGCAGAGCAGATGAAATCTCCCAGGTGAACGCGCGTGCAGGATCGCGAACGCATCGAAGAGAGTGCGAACATTTTTTTCCGGAGCCATGCGCCCGACGTAGAGAAGGAGCCACGCGTCCTGAGGAACTCCGAGCCTTTTTCTCGTCCCGTCCCGATCCGGAATACCCGGCACGAACACCGCGGCATCCACCCCGAGGTCCACGGTGTGAAGCCGTTCGACTCCCCAAGCCGCAAGCAACCGGCCGAGCGCGGGACTCGGCACGAACGTACACTGGAAGGCGTTGTAGAGCGTCCGGACGTAACGCCTGCAAATGTCGTCGGTGATCGCGACCGCCACGCGCCCGAAATACTTCGCGATCGTCCGCATATAAGATTCCGGAAAGTGCGAGTGGTAGAATCCGACAACCGGAATATCCAGCCCGCGCCCGGAGGCGACCGCCTTCCATGCCACCTGGTAGGGGTCGCCGGACTCGATGATGTCCGGCCTTTCCTTCTCAAGGACCTCCTCGATAAGGTGCAGCCGCGTGAGCGCCCGGTAGCGGGAGGTCCTGGAAACAAGCGGCGATGCGATCGTGTAGTTGCGCACCCGCGCGTCGCCCGAGTGTCCGGTGGTCTCGCCCGGCACAATGATCACGTGTTCGCAATCCGGACGACAAGCCCGCAGGTAAGCCGACTTCTGCTCGATATACCGCCTGACGCCCCCGCTTACGGGAGAATAAAACTGGGTCAGGTCGCAAATTTTCAAGAGGCGTGAAGAGAGTGTGCCTATTCCCCGGAAGCAAGCCATCGCTCGGCATCAATCGCCGCCGCGCACCCTTGTCCGGCTGCCGTGATCGCCTGTCGGTAAACATGATCAGCCACGTCTCCCGCGGCAAAAACGCCCGGGAGATTCGTTGACGTGCCGGATTTTTGCAGGAGATATCCGGCCTCATTCGCATCCAAAATTCCACGGAATGCCGACGTGTTCGGTTCGTGACCGATTGCGGAAAACACACATTTGACCTCAAGTTGGCTCTCCTCGCCTGTCTTCGTGTCGCGAAGGCGCACCCCGCGGACCTCGCCCGCGTCATCGGTGAGGTAAGCGGTGACGAGCGCATTCCAAACCGGCTGGATCTTCGGATTCGCCAGCGCGCGGCCGGCCATGATCTTCGAGGCGCGCAGCGTGTCGCGACGATGGATCAGATAGACTTTCGAGGCAAAGCGCGTCAGGAACCCCGCCTCTTCGCAAGCCGAGTCTCCGCCGCCGACGACACAAACCGGGACATTGCGATAAAACGCACCGTCGCAGGTCGCGCACGAGGTCAGTCCATGGCCGATGAGAGCCGACTCGCCCTCGATCCCGATGTAACGCGGGGAAGCCCCGCTCGCGATGATCAGGGCTTTCGTTTCAACCCACTCTCCGTCCACCTTCACGCGATGCGGAGTGCCGGGATGAAACTCCTCGACAACTCCGTAGCGAAATTTCGCGCCGAATTTCTCCGCCTGCCGGTGCATCTGCTGGATCAGGTCCGGACCGTCAATCCCGTCCGGGAAACCCGGGAAATTTTCCACTGCGGTCGTGGTGGTGAGCTGCCCGCCCGGCATCCGCCCCTCAAGCACCAGCGGCGTCAGATTGGCACGGGCGGTGTAGATGGCCGCAGTCAGCCCGGCGCATCCCGTGCCGACAATAATCACGTTTTCCATAGAACCCGGGAGTCAACACGAACGGCCGCGCATAATCAATCATTTCAGCCCGCGACCTCCGCTGCTGTTTTGAAGTGGGTTTTCGCGAAATTCTCCAGTGCCCCCGCGCCCTGGCGGGCCACGAGTTCCGCGGCGGCGGTCTTGACGGCGGACGAGGCGCCTCGCGGGAGATTGATGCCCGACGCGCGGGCGGCGTGTTCCAGCCAGTCAATGAATTTTTCCCGGGCGAGGATGGAGGCTGCGGCGACCGCGAAATCCGACTCCGCCTTCGTGCGCTGGTCGAGTTGGATTTTCCGTCCTTTTTCCATGAGCGAGCGCTCGAGAACCCGGACGTCGGCGAACTTGTCGGAAAGGGCTCGCGGGCAATCCGGGCGGGCCTCGCAAAGATTTTCGATGATCCGCGCATGCCCCCATGCGAGCAGGCGGTTGAGGTTTCCGATTTTCCGGTAGAGTTCGTTGTAGCGTGGGGGGGAGATGGTGACGACGCTGTGGGGTGCTCCGGATTGTCGGATTGCCGCCGCGAGGCTGCGGATCCGTTTGTCCGAGCCGATCGCCTTGCTGTCCTGCACGCCGGCATCGCGGAGCGTCCTCGCCAGACCGGCGTCCACATAGACACCTGCGATCACGAGCGGACCGAAGAAGTCGCCTTTTCCGCTTTCATCAATGCCGAAATGCGGCTCGAAAAGCTCGGGGGAATGGACTTCCTCATAACCCAGTTTCGCCTCGCCCAGGACGCGCGGCTCAAGCAGGAACATGATAAAATCCTCGATCCCCCTCCCTTGGATCACCGCCTTCGGTCCCTTCTCGTAAACGGCGATCGCAAGCTTGTTCTTTCGCGCCGAGTAGAGCATATACGGCTTGTCCTCGAACTCGTATCCCTCCTCGGCAAGGACCGTTCTGAGAAGTCCCGCCTGAGCGGAAGTGAGCGGTGTCGTATGGGAATGCAAAGATTGCGACATCAAACTAATCAGTGCGTAATCTCAGGAATCTGTCGAGATGATACCGAAGACCTTTCATCGAGCGCTCCGTGCCTGGTTCCGAAAAAACGGACGCGACCTTCCGTGGCGGCGAACGAGTGATCCGTACGCGATTCTGGTTTCGGAGTTCATGCTCCAGCAGACGACGGTTGCGGCGGTCATCCCGTATTTTGAGCGATGGATGCTGGCCTTTCCGAACGTGCATTTTCTGGCGGGAGCGGACGAACACGAGGTGCTCAAGCACTGGGAGGGGCTTGGTTACTACTCGCGCGGGCGCAACCTGCTTCGCACCGCCAGGGAGTTGGCGGAAAGGTTCGGCGGAAAGATCCCGCGCGAGCTGCGGGTCCTGCGCGGACTTCCCGGCATCGGTACCTACACGGCATCCGCCGTGGCCGCATTCGCATTCGACGAGTGCGTCCCGGTGCTGGATGCGAATATTCTCCGCGTGATCGCCCGGCTTGCTGATTTCAAAAAACCCGTGACGACTGCGGCCGGAAAGCTGTTTCTCGATCAGGCCGCCCGCAGGCTCCTGCCGGACACCGGCGGGCGCGATCACTCGTCCGCGCTGATGGATCTCGGCGCGACGATCTGTAAGGCGGGAGTGCCGGATTGCGGGGTGTGCCCGGTGCGGAGATTCTGCCTGGCCAAGGCGCCGGAGAACATTCCGCCGAAGCCCCCGAAGAAGACTCTCATCCACGAACGCGACGTGCGCGGGTTTGCAACCAAGGGGGATGCCGTTTTTCTCACGCCGTCCGTCGGCCCCCGCTGGCGCGGGCTCTGGCTGCTGCCTCCGGTGCCCCCCGGGGCGAAGCCACTGCTCGAAATCACGTTCGCCGTCACCCGCCACAGGATCCGCATGGAAGTCATCCGGGCGAAACCGTCAAAAGCCTGGACTTCCTTTCCTCTCGGCAACCTTCCTGCCATGCCGTCCCCGCATCGGAGGGCTTTGGAGCGGTTGCGCCCGAATCATTACGATGAACACTAGAAGCGGCATCTTGCCGCTTGGATGCTTTCTCCAAGCGGCGGGACGCCGCTTTTCTACAACGACACCCTCTTTGCCCGGTCTTCCGGCTGCTCGTCATGAATTTGAAACCGGTGTTCAGTAGCCGGCCTCAGGGGGCGCCTTGACCGCCGTGAAAGCGGTTGAGAAACCCGATGATTTTCTCCATGACAGGAGCGCTGTTGGGTCCGAGCTCGACGAGGTGACCGGTTGCCGGGACAGCGAGAAGTTCGGCCTGGGGCATGCGTTTTACCACAGCCTCGACATCGGCCAAGGGAAGCCACTTGTCTGCAACTCCGTGGACAAAGAGTGACGGAACGCCAAGCTTTTCATACGGCACATCGGCGAGAACGCGCAACTGGAGGAGGTCATTCCGGAGACCGGTTTCACGCGGGCTGAGCGGCGCGGTCGTGCCGACGAGATCCCGAAACCAGGCGATCTGCGCGGGCTTCTCGAGAACCGCCCCGACCCATGCCCCGCGCTCCGCCGAGTCGCCGGTCTGTGCGAGATCGAACGCCCAGCAGAGGGCTTTTGCGGGGTCGCTGTCGGATGTCTCCACGAGCGCCCAGGCTCCCATGTCCCCGGAAAGGCCCTTGTTCAGAACCTCAGGGATCGGAGGATTCAGCGGCGACGCAGGAATTTTCTTTGTTACGGCGGAGAGAAGCACAAGTGCCCATGTGCGGTCCGGATGCCGCCTTGCGAACTCGATGGCGGCCGGGGAGCCGAGCGAGATCCCGATGACGGCGACGCTGCGGATGTCCAGTGAATCCAAAAGCGAAACCATGGCGTCCGCCTGATTCTCCGGAGTGAGTCCGGTGGAGAGCGGCGTCTGGAGGTAGCCCGGGCGGGAGGGGGCAACGATCCGGAATCCCGCCTCCGAGAGGGCGCTTCCATAAAGCATCGCCTGGTCGAAGCCGCCGGGCGAACCATGAAAGACGAGCACCACCGGTCCTTCCCCGGTCTGCACGAATTCGATTTTCCCGGCAGCGGTCTCCGCGACAGTGGAAGCGGCGTTGAGATGCGACAACTTTTCCGTCCTCCACGAACGGAACCACGCCATCGTGCCTCCGATCCCGAGAAGCGCGGCCACGATGAGGAGGAAAACGACGCGCAGGGCAATTCGAAAAAACGTTTTCATCATCGTTTGGCAAGGCGCGAAAAGAGGTAGGATCCGAGGCAGAAGAACAGAACGTTCGGAATCCAGATGAGCAGTTCCGGGTGCGCCCATGCATCGCTCCGGAACGTGTCGGCCAAGATGATGAAGAAGAAGTAGGTGAACGCGATGACCAGGCTGAGAGCGAATCCCACAGAGGTTTCCTTCCGGTGAGCGGTGATTCCCAGAGGCACCGCGATGAGGACGAAGGCCATGCACGCCAGCGAAACGGAAAACCGCTTGTTGAACTCCACTCTGGCCTCGGTCAGCCTGTCCCCCGCCCCCTTGGCCAGGAAGTCCGCGAGCTCGGGCAGCGTGTAGGAACTCAACCGGCGGTTCCCCTGGTATTCCTGAAAAAACTTTGCGAGCGAGATCGGGAAGACGCCCTCCTTCATGACAATTCCCTGTTGGATTTTGGAAACATCGCCCGGGTCATGTGCGTCACGCTGTTCGAACCTGGCATTGAACAACCGGAGGAGCAGGCGGGAATTCGCCGGATCCGGGCTGAGAACCCCCTCACGGGCATAGATCATCTGTTTCGGAAAGAATTCGTCGTCCAGTTCAAAGACGATGATGTTCGACAGCTTGTCGCCGTCCTTTTTCCCGACATAAACCCGGCGGTCCGGAAACTTGTCCACGATTTCATCCGCCCGGAAAAGCGAGGAAGGGTTGCTGGTGGCGATATCCGTCACCGCGCGTGTCATCGCCTGTTCGGCGCGTGGAGCAACCTCGATATTGATCCAGAAGCAGGCAAGCGTCAGCAGGATGGCGATGAGGAAAGCCGGCGCACAAATGCGCGGCACGCTCACGCCGTTCGACTTCAGAGCGATGAGCTCGTTGTCGGCGGACATCCTTCCGAAAACGAGCAGGAGCGCGGTCAGAAACCCCCAGGGGATGGTGAAAGTCAGCGAGAACGGGAGAACGAGCACAATGAACACCAGCACGGTCGTGATCGGCACGTCCGGGTTGTTGATCAGGATGTCGAGGAGTTCCTTGAAGATGTTGCCCAGCACGAGCACGAGGCTCAGGACGACAACCCCGAAGAACGTCGTGAGCAGGACGCCAAGCCCAACCGTGCGATCAATGATCTTCACGGACTATTCCTGGAAGACCCCCATTTTTCGGAATTTCTCATATCGCTGGCGGAGGAGCTTGTCCGTGGGGATTTTCCTCAGGTCGCGGAGCGCGGAGATCACTGCGGATTTGAGATTTTCCGCGGCGGTGGCCGGATCCCGGTGCGCTCCGCCGAACGGTTCGGGGACGACCCCATCCACCAGTCCCATTTTCAAGAGCGCATCGGCGTTCAACTTGAGCGCCTCGGCGGCCTCGGGAGCGTGCTTGCGGTGCTTCCAGAGAATCGCGGCACATCCCTCCGGACTGATCACCGAGTAGTAGGAGTTCTCGAGCATGAGGACGCGGTCGGCGACGCCGATGCCAAGCGCCCCGCCGGACCCGCCTTCGCCGATGACAACAGCAACCACCGGCGTGCGCAGGAGCATCATCTCCCGGAGGTTCACGGCGATGGCTTCGGCGATGTGACGCTCTTCCGCCCCCACACCAGGATAGGCACCGGGAGTGTCAATGAGCGACACCACAGGAAACCCGAATTTCTCTGCCAGGCGCATCAGGCGCAGTGCCTTCCGATAGCCCTCCGGGTGCGGACTGCCAAAATTCCGCAGCAGGTTCTCTTTGACATCACGGCCTTTCTGCTGGCCGATGACAACGCAGGGAAAGCCGTCAATCCGGGCGAACCCACCGGGCATGGAGGCATCCTCGCCGAACAGCCTGTCCCCTTTGAGTTCGATAAAATCCGTGAACGCACCCGCCACGTAATCGAGGAAAAACGGACGCGCGGTGTGCCTGGCGATCTGAACGCGCTGCCATGCCGTCAGATGCCCGTAGATCGCCACGCGGGTCGCCGCAATTTTTTCCTCCATCCGCCGGACCTCCGGGGCCAGGTCGATCTTCCTGTCCACAAGGTGGTGCTTCAACTCATCGAGCTTGGTTTCCAGTTCGAGAATCGGCTTTTCAAATTCGAGCGGCTGGGTGTTCATGAAGGCGTTATTTGATCGTGACAGGCGTGCCCTTGGTCGTGAGGACGAAGATCTCTTCGGCGTCGGCCGGGTCGACCGCGATCCCCGGGGGCATCGGAGGCGTGCTGCCGTCTTCCCCGGCGGGCGGAACTCCCCGCAGGACAACGCCCGCAACTCCCAGCATGATCCAGCGTTCGCTTCCCTCAAAATCTTTTGTGCCGAACGCGGCCCGCACGCTGCCCTTCATCGCCACCTTGTCGGTCACTTTGGTTTCGAGCGTTCCTTTCGAAGCGGACGGCGGAAGCTTCAGCGACTGGATCGGGTATTCGCGGACAAAAACCCCGGCGTTGAGCAGGGTGACCGTCTTGGCGGCACGGTCCACGACCAGTGAGGCGTCCACCTTGGGAATCATCAACTGCTGTCCGATTTTGAGGTTGATCGTGGCAAGCCGGTTGGCCCGGTAGATCAGCTCGGCGCCGGATTTGTGTTTCGCGGCAATCTTCACCAGGGAATCCCCGGAGACGACCGTGTAGGGAGTATTCTCAGGAGAGGCCTCGGGGGAAAGAAGGCGGGCGGCATTAATCCGCCCGACAGCGGCGCGAACCGCGGGAGCCATTGTCGAGTCGGGATAGGAGTTCAGGAAACCCTCGATCGCCGCGGAAGCCGCGGGGGTCTCCTGCTCCAAAAACGGCTTCAGCGCTGCGAAGGCGGCGATGCTGGGGTCAGGAGGAGGAGGAGCGGGAGGAAGCGTCTTTTCCTGAATGTCCAGCTCCCTGGGCTTCAAATAATACTTGTAGGCAAAGTAGCCGCTTCCGCCAAGGATCGCGGCAACCAAAGTGAGAATGACAAACGTTCGGATGATCATGCTTCCCGAGACTACGCGATGCGCGGCAAAATTGGAAACGCGGAAATCAAATCAGCCCGCGCCTTTTCCATTCGTCCACATTCCCTCCGGCCGACTTCTGGATCATTTCCATGGAAAACTTCAGAAGGCAGACCTCCCACGCGTCGTCCACTCCCGCAATCAGTGCGGTCAGCGGATCGTCCCCGATCTGGTTTTGAAGGCGATCCAGAGTGGAATCCATGGATTCCCGGACGACATGTTCGGACAAATCGGTTTTCCGAAATTGGAACCCGTAGCGCAGGATCCGGATGGCGGATCCGTTCGATTCGATCCAGTCCGCATATTCGCGGGCCTCCTCGCCGAACCCGTCGAGCATCAGCCTGGTGTAGTGGTGAGGCGAAACGATTCTCGGGCGCTCGGCATCGATCCTCCCTTTGCGAACCCTCACGGTGTCCACTTCGTCGAGCAACTCGCTCACAAGCGAAAACCGGAACTGCGTGGAACCGAACGTCTCGATCCCGCCCCGCGGGCTCACGACAACGCGCGTGTTCTCCATCGCATATTGAAAATCGTGCTCGTGAAACATCGGGCGACAATATCCGCCCGGACACAGCCTGCAACACGCATCTTTTTTTCTCCGCGTTTGACAAACGCCCGGTTTTGGCTTTTTGAAGTATTGTCATGAAGCAAACGATTCCCTTGATTTTGGCCGCCCTGGCGCTCGCGGGTTGCCAGACCACGGCGCTCCGCCCGCTTTACGATCCGATCGGCTACAAGCCGAAAAATCCCGGAAACGTCCGCGTGAAGGTTTCCCTGCAGGACCGGATGATCTACGTCCTCGAGGGCAACAAGCCTCTGCTCGTCTGCGCCACCGCGATCGGATTGCCAACAAAGCCGACCCCGAAGGGAAACTTCCATGTGATCGAAAAAATCGAGAACAAACGTTCCGGCTCGTATGGGTTCTGGAGCAATGGGTCTTCGATCATCGCCGCCACAAGCTCACAGTGTCCCGGAAGCGGCTACCGCTACATCGGGTTCCCGATGCAATACTGGGTCGGGTTCTCCCCGGGATACGGAATCCATGTCGGCTCGGTCTGGCCGATCCCGCGCACTCACGGATGCCTCAGAGTGCATAAAAACGCCGGACGCGAACTCTTCGAGATCGTCCGCATCGGCACCCCGGTCAACATCGCCCAAACCCAGCCGGAAGACGCCACCCTCGGCAAAAACCAGCCGCGCCCGCAGGACTACAACGACCCGGATCCCCCCAAGGCGTTTTCGATTTCTCCGGTCGTCTTCCAAAAAGACCCGACTCAGGTCCCACGCCCGCAACCCTGACCGGGCACGGTGTAGTGGAACAGCGTCCCGCCGGGCCCGGACGAGTCAACCTCCGCACGCCGGAGGTTCTGTCTCATGTGCAGGCCCGGGTGGAAAGCCACTTCCGCAGCGCACTCGTCGAAACCATCCGTGCCCAAGGCGGAGTTTTTCAGGCCGGACGGACGACGATCCGCCTCGCAAAACAATTCGGATTTTGCTACGGGGTCGAACGCGCGATCGACCTCGCTTATGCCGCGGCCAAGGTCTTCTCGGACCGGAGGATTTTTCTCCTCGGCGAGATCATCCACAACCCGGATGTCAACGCGCAGATGGCCGCGCTCGGAATCCGTCACCTGACTGCCAGGCCGACCGCCGCGGATCTGGCATCCCTCGACCCTGCCGACGTGGTGATCGTTCCGGCATTCGGAGCCGAAACCGCCACCCTCCATGCGGTGAAATCCCTCGGATGCCAAATCGTGGACACCACATGCGGCGACGTCATGAGCGTTTGGAAACGTGTGCGCCAAAATGCCGCCGAGCAGGTCACGTCGCTCATCCACGGAAAAGCCGCGCATGAAGAAACGCGTGCGACCGCCTCCCGCGCGCTCGGGCCCGACGGCAGCGGACACTACCTGATTGTTCTGGATCCCGATCAAGCCCGCCGTGTCTGTGATTTCATCGAGCACGGCGGGGATGCCGCCCGTTTCACCGCGGCGTTTGCAGGCGCCACCAGCACCGGCTTCGATCCGGATGTCCATCTCCGGCGCGTGGGTGTTGCCAACCAGACAACCATGCTCCTCAGTGAAACGCAGACGATCCAGAACCTGATCCGCGAGGCGATCGCGCGCCGCGACGGAGGAAACACGGCAAATTTCCGCTACTTCGATACCATCTGCGGAGCCACTCAGGAGCGGCAGGACGCACTGGTTCAACTTCTCGCCGAATCACCGGACCTGCTCATCGTCATCGGCGGCTACAACAGTTCCAACACGACCCACTTGGTGGAAATCGGCGCGCAGACCCAACCGACATGGTTCATCCGGAATTCGGATGGCCTCCGCTCGGCGGATGAAATCCTGCATTACGACCTGAAGAAGAAAACGGAAATCCTCTCCACCTCCTGGCTTCCAACCGGAGGGAGCCTCACGATTGGTATCACCGCGGGAGCGAGCTGCCCGAACAATCTGATCGAGGACACGATCCGACGTGTTCTCGAACTGCGCCGCGAGAGCCTTTGAACCCGAAAAGCGTTTTTAACCACGGAGAACAGAGAACGGAGGAAATTTCTTCCGCGTGCTCCACGGAGGATCCCAAAGTGTCCCGCTTTTCAGTTGACGCTTCCTGCACTCGCGAGGATAATCTGAATGTGCGCACGACAAGGATTCTCAGCATCCTTGAGGCCGCGCAAATCGAGCCTCCCAAGGCCCGTGCCATCGCGGAATCCCTCGAAGTTGCATTCAAGGAACAGGAAGACGACCTAACGAAACGCCTGATGACAAAGCAGGACGGCGCGGAACTGAAAACAGAAATCATCAAGTGGATGTTCCTTTTCTGGATCGGGCAAATCGCCGTTCTTCTCGCCGCCGCAAAAGTCCTGTTTCAAGCGCACTGAAGGCTCTTACAAGTCGGCACTGACGGAGCAGCGCCCTCCAATGGCCGGACGCGGCCCAATCCAAAATTCAGAATTCAAAATCCAAAATCCCGCGCTAAGCGCGGTCAAAGATTCGTCGACTGACCGCCGGTGGGGACGTAGAGCAATGTCGTCCCATCGGAGGTGAGGAAGGCCATTGCCGAGGCGAGTTCATACGAGGTGAAGATTTTGCTTTGAAAGCGAATCGCGATCCTCGGGTCGGCGGGATTTGTGACCGCCACGCCGTTGATCAGGTCGCGGACCGCATCCGACCTGTTGCGCCAGCCGGGATGTCCGCTGTTCTTCGCGGCCAGTGCCAGGCTGGAAAGGGACATCGCCGCACGCTGGCTCCTCGCCATCCGGTTTGCATCGATCAGAACAGGAAGGTTGGGAATCGTGATCACCGCGACAACCCATAAAACCGCGATCGCAACCAAGACCTCGACCCAGGAAAATGCGTGTGTTCTTTTCATAGACGGGCAAGGATCCAATCGAATGGTATATTGCGGCATCGGCTTCCAGCCGATGGGTTGATTGGAAACATGGGCGGGATGCCCATGCTACGTGGCATCGGCTTCCAGCCGATGGCTGCGCAGGGGCACGAAGGGGCTTGCCACATCAGAGAACATCTTTCCATGTATGCCTCGACCGCAGAAAAGGCAAAGGCTCCTCACGGAGCCTTTGCAATTTCCATTGTTACAAGGAATTTCTCTGTTTCCAGAACTGTTGTTATTGGTGGTAGATAACTCCGCCATTGGTGTAGGTCAGATAGGACTCGTAGCTTTCGTTGCTGGCGACACCGGTAAGACTCGGCAGACCGCTCACAACAAATGGACCGAATACCTTGCCGCCGTTGGTTGTCGACACCCCGGCCTGAAGTGTTGTCACCACAGCCGTCACGTCAGCGCCAAGGTTCGTTGCCCCGGCAGCGATGGCTGCGGAGGAAATCGAAGCAATGCTTTGGGCGTTTCTGCGGGCTGCAGTTTCTTTGGCGTTGCCCAGGATGCCAGAGATGTTGGGAATTGCGATCGCCGCGATGACCGCGATGACTGCAATGACAACGAGTAATTCAACCAAGCTGAAAGCTGATTGAACCGACAGTTTGTTAGTTGGTGTTTTCATAACGACGTCAGAATCGCGTGGCGGACGCGGGAACGCAACAAAAGCAATCTTGCAATTGATGATGGGGGAAACCTGTAGAAAATCTCCGCAACGTTGCGTTGCACCATCCCGCGCTGGAGGGCGCTGCTCCGTCAGCGCCGACTTGTTTCCGCCGATCAAAAAGGCGGACGGCACGGAGGCCGTTTAGTCCACGACCGAACACACGGTGCCATCGGCGAATTTCGTGGTGATCGTCTGTCCGGAGGCCACCACGTTCGCCGAGCGGAGCAGGGTTCCGTCGGCGGCATGGGTCATCGTGTAACCGCGTGCCAGAGCGGCTGACGGACTCAGCGCGGCGAGCACGGCGGAATGCCTGCCGATCCCGGAACGCGCGTTGGCAAGGCGGTTCTCCGAGCACTGGCGCATCGCGGTTTGGAACTGAACAAGGCCCGCCAGGGCCAGGGAAATTTGTTTCGTTGGACTGTGCGAAGAAAGGGTCCCGGCGGATCGTTCGACATGAAGCCTCCGCGCCCGCACCCAGTCCCCTGCCCCGCGATGGATGTCATCCGACAGACGGTCCACATCCTGCCGGCTCTGCTGCAGGATCCGACGGGGTTCGGAAAACAGCGCGGTGCGCCGGAATCCCACGACCTGCGCGCGGGCCGCATCCAGCCGCGAGGCGACCGAGTGCCTCAACCTCGAGGAGAAATGGCCCAAATGCTCCAGCAACTCGCCGGCATCCGCGCTCAAAATCTCGGCGGCCGCACTCGGGGTCGGGGCCCGGACATCGGCCGCAAAGTCCGAAATCGTGAAATCAATCTCGTGCCCGACCGCGCTCACGACCGGCACCGGGCTCGCCGCAATCGCCCGGGCCACCGCCTCCTCGTTGAACTCCCACAAGTCCTCGAGGCTGCCGCCGCCGCGGGTCACCACGATCACATCCACCGGCTCCATCCCGAGCTCCGCGGGATTTCCCAGCAGCCGGATTGCCTCCGCAATCTCCGCCGCCGCGCCTTTTCCCTGCACCCTCACGGGAAAGATCACCACGCCGATTCCCTTCTGCCGCCGGTGAAGCACATTCAAAAAATCGCGGATTGCGGCGCCGGTCGGCGACGTCACGACGCCGATCCTTCCCGGAAACCGCGGGAGCGGACGCTTGCGTTCGGGACGGAAAATTCCCTCATCGGCGAGGCGGCGCTTCAATTCCTCGAACTTTGCCTGCAGCGCGCCCGCCCCGCGCTCCTGAACCTGCCGCACGATGATCTGGTAGTTGCCGCGCGCCTCGTAAACCGTGACCTGCCCGAACACCTGAACCTGCACGCCATCTTCAAATTTCATCCCGCGCAGCTGCGCCGCCTGCCCGGCGAAAAGCACGCAGGCGACTTGCGACGACGCATCTTTCAGCGTGAAATACACATGCCCGGACGCCTGGCGCCGCAGGTTCGAAACTTCGCCCTCCACCCAGACCTCGCCCAGACCGGACTCGATCAGCTCCCGGATCTTCCGCGTCAGCGCCCCCACGCTCAGCACAGCCGGCCCGGCCGCAGGCGGGTCGTCGGCCCGCGGACCGCCGCGCAAATCAAAATCCAATTGCATCCCGCGATCCTGCCTGATCCCCCTGCGATATGCAACTTCCGGCCATCCCTCCGCATGCCCTGTAGCGGCTGTCTGCGGCTGTCGCTCTTCTCCCTGCCTGTCTCACCTCTTCCGAGAATTTTCCGCAACCACATCCGCCCGATGGATCAACAAATGCAAGAATAGGCGCCCCCCTATGCCCTTGATGGGACTGCCCGCCGGACGCATCCCTTCGGGGCCGCTTCGGTCGTCAGGGCGGAGCTGTTTCCGGGGGATGCGGCCAGTAGGGAACGGGGTCGCCGAGCGCAGCGGCGAGCCATGCGATTTCCTGCTCGTAGAGCATGTGGGCACCGATGAAGTTTTTCCATGCCGCCTCGCGATCGGTTTTCAGTGCGGCCCCGGCTTTTGCAAGCATCTCGCGTAACAGTGTAGCCCGATAGGTTCACCATTGGCGTGGAGCCGAAAATCACATCTTGGGCGTGGGTTGGGGAGGATCGGAAGAGGGCGCGGAACATGTCGATGCCCTTTGCTCCCTGGAGGGTGGCGGTCTGGGTGAGGGAGCCGAAGACGGAGATGTTCTCCGAGCCGGTCGCGCTGCGGGTTGGCGCTCCTCAAACATCCAGAAAGCGGACAAGCCTTCCAAGTGCGGGCAGTTGTCGCGGTAAGGGCAGACAAAGCCATCGGGGGCCGTTTTCCATCGCCCCATATATTAGCGGGGATCCTTTGCTTTGAGTAAGGCCCAATTGACCTCGGAGAGTTCTTTGAGCAACTCCTTGAGTTTGCGGTGTCGATCAATCCTCGTCTGCACCTCTTCGAGCATCCCCGCCCGGATATATTTCGTGCGGGTTTTGCCTTTCTCCGCGGTGGTGAGGCTGAAGCCGCCACGCACTCCCTGAGTGGTGACGGACCCGATGAGGAAATCCAAATTGCTTGAGATTTCCTTGCGAAGGCGTTCCGCCTTTTGGCTGAGATTCCAAGTGGTTGTAGGCATATATAAAAAACAATCAGGCGTGTTCATGCGCCTGATTTCAATAAAAAGCAAGTGTTAATTTCCAAGAAATCAAAAAAACATTATCGCAAACCGACGATTTCACCCAGAAAACGGCTAAACTGTTACGCAATCACGCGCGACAAGGACGGCAAATCGAAGGTCGTCATCCCCACATCTGCAACGGGCCAGAATTCCTCGGTCTCGATCTTCTGCCAGTTTGGCGTCAACAACTCGGAGACGCTTCCCGTGAACCAGTATTTCGGCGCCGGCGTCACTGGCTTCGGGCTCGTGCCCAACCGGCCTGCGGACTCGATGGGTTTCGGCATGGCGTGGTCATGGCTCAACCCGAATATCTTCAACCGCTCGAGCGAGCTGATGTTCCAGTGCTACTACCAGGCGCACCTCTACGGCGGGGCATTCTTCCAGCCCACGCTGAGCTACATCCCGACCCCCGGCGCCTCGTCCTCGTTCAGCGGAGCCTGGGCGATGACGATGCGGTTCACGCTGCTGTTCTAAAAGAAAAGCTGATTGGAAATCGCTTTTCGGAGTTCATCGCGATCCTGTTGCGAAGGCGTTGCCGAAGGGTTGCGTGGTACGCCGCGGTCGTGATGGTGACTGTCCATATGGACTCGAAGGTTGTCGGTGATGCCCGCTTCCAGTTAGGATATTTCGCATGTCGGACAGCATCAAATCACTCACCTCGGAAATCTGCGCCTTCCGCGACGCCCGGGACTGGCGGCAATTCCACAATCCCAAAGAGCTCGCCGTGGCGATCGCGGTGGAAGCGGGCGAACTCCTTCAATATTTTGTCTGGCAGAGCCCGGAGCAATCCGAACAGCGGGTCGCCGGCCGCAAAGCCGAGCTGGAGTCCGAGATGGCGGACGTGGCGATCCTGCTCTTCGAACTGGCGGACAACTGCGGCGTGAAGCTGGCGGATGCCATGCGCGCCAAGCTGGCCCGCAACGAAGTGCGCTATCCGGTCGCAGCGGCCAAAGGCTCGAACAAAAAATATAACGAGCTTTGAACGCCTCGTCGCCTGCATCTCGTGGCATGGGCATCCTGCCCATGCGTCACCTAATCCAGCAAGACATGGGCAGAAAACCAGCGCGACAGCGCAACGTGAAACGGGAGGGACGAATGTTTGGTGCAGGGGCACAACCGAAACGAAGTGAAGCATTGCCCATGCCACGGAATCCTTTCCAACGCACATGAGCGAGCACCGGCGCCGCCCGAGATACGCGGGCAAAAATCCCCGCCGGTTTGAGGACAAATACAAGGAGCTCAACCCGGAGAAATATCCGGACACGATCGCGAAGGTTCGGGCCTCGGGAAAAACCCCGGCGGGCTCGCATGTGCCGGTCCTGGCGGATGAGATCCTGGAGATTCTTTCGCCGCAAGCCGGGGAGATTGCTGTCGATTGCACGCTCGGCCATGGAGGCCATGCCGGAGCCATCCTCCAGCGGATTCAGCCGGGAGGGGTTCTGCTCGGGCTCGATGTGGACCCGATGGAATTGCCCAGGACCGAATCCCGGCTCCGGGCGCTCGGCTTCGGCCCGGAGATTTTCAAAACCAAAAAAACCAACTTTGCGGGCCTGCCCGCAGCGATGGCCGGCGCAGGTCTGGCCGGGGCGGATTGCCTTCTTGCCGACCTCGGGGTTTCGTCCATGCAGCTCGACACGCCGGAACGGGGATTTTCCACAAAAACTCCTGGGCCGCTGGATCTGCGGATGGATCCGCGCCGCGGGATCTCCGCCGCTCAGCTTCTGAAAAAGATCACCGCGCGCGCGCTGGAGTCGCTACTTGTGGAAAACGCCGACGAGTCCCGTGCGGGCATCCTCGCGCCGGTCCTGGCCGGGAGAGACTTCGCTTTGACCACCGCATTGTCGCAGGCCGTGCGGACCGCGCTCCGCGCTTATCCGGTGGAGGATCAGGACAAATCCGTGCAACGGGTTTTTCAGGCCCTGCGCATCGAGATCAACGGGGAGTTCAGCGCGCTCGATACGCTCCTGCGGGTCCTGCCCGCATGCCTCAACCCCGGCGGGCGCGCGGCGATCCTGACCTTTCACTCCGGTGAAGACCGCCGTGTCAAAAAAGCTTTTCAAGCGGGGTGCCGCGAAGGGGTTTATTCCGGAATCGCTGACCATGTGACGCGCCCATCTCCAGAGGAATGCCGCGCCAACCCCCGCGCCACATCCGCCAAGCTTCGCTGGGCCGTTCGGGCAATCGCTTGATGGAATTCGGGTCAGTCAAAGATTTCTGACGCCCCACGCGGTTCGCCCGACTTTTGCTTGGATCGGGGCGATCTGTCCGGCCGGGTCGCCGGACATCACATTTTCGCTGAGTTCGATATTCGAGGTGGCTCCGACCCGTGGCAACTCTGGGCCGCAAGGAAAAGAAACCCTCTTATTTCGCGGAAGCAGTCAAAGGCGTAAATGGCACGGCGGGCTCGAATTGGTTTGAGGTTTCGCCCGCGTAAACTTTGCCGCCGGTGAGCAGGAGGCGCTTGACCTTGGAGCCCGGGCTGAAATCCAACTTCCCCAGCTCGACCCAGAAGGTATTGGGGACCGTGGCCGAATCGTAGTAGTAAACCAAATGCTGGCTGTCGGACACGGTTCGCCAGATTGTGGACGCGATGTTCGGCTGGCCGGGCGTGGAAATGCCGAGCGGGACACTGACCGAACGGATGACGCTCAGCACGCTGGATACGCCCTGCAGCGCCGCTTCTTGGCCGGGGACGGCCTTGATGTAGTTGGGGTCGGCGGCGCGAGGAACCGCGTTGATGCCGAACCAGGTGCGGGCAAACCGGTCGGATGCGCGGGACGTCCCCGGCAAAAAGGCCGTCCCCCCCACCCCTTCCCAATAGCGGCTGATCGCGAGCTGC
>CAZSDC010000046.1:0-18464 GCA_964605515.1 uncultured Chthoniobacter sp. | reverse complement strand
AACCGGGAACCAATTGATTAAGAGTCAACTGCTCTACCATTGAGCTAGGGATGCGGAAAACTCAGAGGACGTAGAGGAAACCTCTTTCGCGCCTCATTATCCACACTTTTTTTCACTTCTTCGCGGATTTCAATCCGAAACCGTCCCGCGCATGCTTTCCGGCACCTCGCCGAGATTTTCCCAATCAGTCCCTCGCCTTCCACTTCCACTTTTCCTTCATGTGAAGAAGAAATAGAAAGGCATCGCTCTGGGAGTCACTGCACCGGGGGAATCGGATTGGATTTGTTGACCAGCCAAAGACTGTGATCGTAAACTTGTGCCGTCAAAAAGCGCGCGGAGCCGTCCGCAAAAAGGTAATTTGATCCCCCGCCATATGCGGTCAGGTTGAGCACATGGTATTGGTTGCCTTCGATGAAATCCATGTAGTAGTTGCCGGTGCCGGACTGGTTGGCCATCAGGATCGTCTGTGACGGTTTTTCGACGTTCAGAAGCCGGATCTGCACGCCCTCGTCGCTGAACGCTCCCGCGTCATTGAACCCGTTAAGAATGTAGCTCGTATTATTGTGGCTGTTTGAGAGCGGGTCCGAGCCGGTCCGCAAAAAGCAGTTCGCGTCGTCCGGCTCACCGTAAACTTTCGGGTTGCTATCCAGGTAGGGCATCAGCAACCGGGGCCATTTGTCCGAACTCTGAACCCGCCCCGGAAGGTTTTGGTCGTTGTCGTTGGCAAAGGCAAACAATCCCGCCCCGATCCCCCGCAGGTTGCTCAGCGACGCCGTCCGCCGCGCCGCCAGCTTCATCTGAGGAAGCATTGCAATCAACAAACTGGCCAATATTCCGATCACCACGACTGAGACCAGAATCTCGACTAGTGTGAATCCGGCCCTCCCGGACAGCCTGACCGTTTTCATGGCATTAAAGATGAGTCTGCACCTCGCAGATATCAAGACTGTTCCAGCTCACAGATCTGCTTTGAGCACCACTTCTTGAGGATGTCCACTCTGCACGGAAATCCTCTGGCGTTTCTCCCCTGTCCTTCCCCGGCCATCTCGGGCATTCAGTGTTCGTGCAAAACCCTCACGGATTTTTTGATTGCCAAGCGATCGTCTCGACGTTCCCGCTCGTGCAGCCATTCGGGTGAGGGTCGATGTCAGCATCGACGCAGATACGGCGGATGTGTCGAGCTCTACGAGGTCGGGGGCGGGCAAGAGCAGAAGACGTGGCGGTCGCCGTAAACATTGTCGATGCGCGCGACGGACGGCCAGAATTTGTGCTCGCGCAGCCAAGGTGCAGGCCACGCGGCGAGGGAGCGGGAATAGGAATGCCCCCAGTCGTCTGACGTCACGGCTGCGGCTGTATGCGGGGCATTTTTCAACGGATTGTCCGTGCGGTCTAACTCACCGCGCTCGATGGCGCAG
The DNA here is from genome assembly GCA_964605515.1 of uncultured Chthoniobacter sp. Taxonomy (GTDB): domain Bacteria; phylum Verrucomicrobiota; class Verrucomicrobiia; order Chthoniobacterales; family Terrimicrobiaceae; genus QYQL01. Next base: position 17,049 of record CAZSDC010000046.1, on the reverse strand, counting down.
AGTTCGCCATGAATCGCGATCATCGCGTGACAGAAACGGTCGAGCTCGCCCCGGGACTCGCTCTCCGTGGGTTCGACCATAAGCGTTCCGACGACCGGCCAGCTCATTGTGGGCGCATGAAATCCATAGTCCATAAGGCGCTTGGCCACATCCTCGACCTCGATGCCCGCGCGTTGCTTCCATTCGCGCAGATCAAGAATGCATTCGTGCGCCACGCGGCCGCGCCCGCCTTTGAAGAGGACGGGGAAATACGGATCGAGGCGAGCGGCGATGTAGTTGGCATTGAGGATCGCAACGGCCGTGGCTTCGCGGAGACCCTTTGGTCCCATCATGGCGATATACATCCACGAGATCACCAGGATGCTCGCGCTGCCGAGCGGAGCCTGGGAGACAGGGCCGACCGCGTTGTTGTGAGCCAGCGGATGACCCGGCAAAAATGGCACCAGATGTGCGGCAACGCCGATCGGTCCAACCCCCGGACCTCCGCCACCATGCGGAATACAAAACGTCTTATGGAGATTCAAGTGACAGACGTCCGCACCGATATCGCCAGGACGGCAGAGTCCGACCTGGGCATTCATGTTTGCGCCGTCCATATAGACTTGGCCACCTGCCTCGTGAACGATCTCGCAGAGTTCCCGGATCCCTTCCTCGAACACCCCATGGGTGGACGGATACGTCACCATCACGGCAGACAAAGCCTCGCGATGGAGGTCCGCCTTAGCCCGCAAATCGGCCAGGTCGATATTTCCAAGCGCGTCGCACACGACGGGAATCACCCGCATCCCTGCCATGACAGCACTGGCGGGATTCGTTCCGTGTGCGGATGTCGGGATCAGGCACACATCTCGGTGGGATGCCCCGCGTGAACGGTGCCAGGCCCGGATGGCGAGCAGTCCCGCATATTCGCCTTGCGAGCCGGCATTCGGCTGCAATGAAACCGCGGCGAAGCCGGTAATTTCCGCCAGCCACGTCTCGAGTTCTGCGGCCATTTCAAAATAACCTGCGGCCTGATCCTGGGGCACGAGCGGATGAAGCGAGGCGACCGACTCCCATGTTACGGGAAGCATCTCGGAGGTGGCGTTGAGCTTCATAGTACACGAGCCGAGCGGGATCATCGATGTCGTGAGCGAGAGGTCCTTTGCCTCCAGACGGCGGATGTAGCGAAGCATCTCGGTCTCGGTGTGGTGTGAGTGAAAAACCGGGTGGGTGAGAAACGCCGTCTTGCGACGGAGCGACGGACCAATCACCTCGGGAAGTTCCCCGAATATATCCCCGGGCGTTCCTCCGAAGATTTCGAGGAGGACCCTCAGGTCGCCGGTCGTCTCATCCAGCGCGATCGCCACCGCGTGCTCATCGAGCTTGCGCAGGTTGATCCCTCGCGCCGCTGAACGGATGAGGACCTCGTCGGCATGCCGGCTCCCGAGCCAAACGCGGACGGTATCGAAGAACGGTCCCGGATGCACGGCATAGCCGAGGTGCGCGAGCGAGCCCGCGAGGCGGAGCGCCAGGCGATGGACCCGTTCGGCAATTTCTCGCAGCCCATCCGGACCGTGATAAACCGCATACATCGAGGCCAGGACCGCGAGCAGGACCTGGGCCGTGCAGATGTTGCTGGTGGCTTTTTCGCGGCGGATGTGTTGCTCGCGGGTCTGAAGAGTCAGCCGCAGCGCGGGGTTGCCGGCGGAGTCTTTCGAGACGCCGACAAGACGACCGGGCATCCGGCGTTTGTGCTCGTCTCGCGTGGCGAGAAATGCAGCATGCGGGCCGCCGAATCCGGGCGCAACCCCAAACCGCTGCGCCGAGCCGACAACGATGTCCGCGCCCAACTCTCCCGGCGGCGTGATGAGGGTCAGCGCCAGCAAATCAGCGGCAACGACCGCCAGGGCACCGGCTTCGTGGGTGCGGGAAATATAAGGTCCCAGATCGCCGATCGTGCCATCGGTGGCCGGGTATTGGAACAGTGCGCCGAACACCGGCTCTTCTGGACCAGTCTCAGCAGGGCCACTGAGAATCCGGATCCCGAGCGGTTCTGCACGGGTATGCAGCAGGGCGATCGTTTGCGGATGACAATGATCGGCCACGAAAAACGCATCCCCACCTTTGATGTCGTGGCAAAGCGACATGGCTTCTGCGGCAGCGGTGGACTCGTCGAGCAGCGAGGCATTCGAAATCTGCATCCCCGTGAGGTCGCAGACCATCGTCTGAAAATTCAGCAGCGCCTCGAGGCGTCCCTGTGCGATTTCCGCCTGATACGGCGTATAGGCGGTATACCAACCGGGATTTTCCAAGATATTCCTGCGAATGACGGCAGGCGTGAAGGTTCCGTGATAGCCGGCTCCAATGCAGGACATGGCCACCACGTTGCGGTCCATCAAGACGCGCAGGTCGGCGAGCGCCTGCTCTTCGGAGCGCGCGGCCGGCAGCGTCAGGTCGCGGGCGAGACGGATGCTCGCAGGAACGGTTTCTTCGACGAGAGCGTCCAGGGAAGCAGCGCCAACCACCCCGAGCATGGCATCAATTTCCGTCCCGGAGGACCCGATATGGCGGAAGGGAAATGCGCTCATGCCCCGATCTGCGCACTGTAGGCGGCGGGGTCTTTGAGGGCGGCGACTTCGCCCGGATCCGAGAGCCGGATTTTGTAGATCCATGCCGCGCCGAAAGGATCGGTATTGAGAAGCGCGGGATTCGCTTCGACGGCTTCGTTCCGCCCGATCACCTCACCCGATACTGGACTGTAGATATCGCTCGCAGCCTTGACGGACTCGACCACCGCAGCCACTTCGCCCGCGACGAGCTTTTTTCCGACCGGAGGAGGTTCGGCAAAGACGATGTCGGTAAGTTCGGCCTGGGCGTGGTCGGTGATGCCGACGGTGCCCGTGTCGCCCTCGACAAGGATCCATTCGTGACTTTCGGCGTAGCGGAGGTTTTCGGGAACATTCATGATTCTTTTTGGTAAAGGGGTTTTTTGCGAACACAAGCGCGGAATCGTTTCCCGCGCACTTCAATTTCCACGTCCTGCCCCGGTTTTGCGTATTCGGTGGGAAGGTAGGCGAGTGCAATTCCTTCGCCAAGCGATGGCGACAGCGCCCCGCTGGTGGTTTCGGTCACCGGCTCTCCGCTGATCCATACCGGGTAGTGCGGGCGAATCGGAGGGGCTTTTTCCGTGACGCGAAGCGCACAGAGCCGGGTGGGAACCCCGGCGGCTTTCTGGGTCAACAAGGCCGGTTTACCGACGAATTCCTGTTTATTGAGATCCACAAAAAATCCGAGTCCGGCCTCGAGCGGGGTGCGGTTGGGCGAGAGATCCGAGCCGTTCAGAGGGTAGCACATTTCGAGGCGGAGCGTGTCGCGCGCACCGAGTCCGCAAGGCTTTGCGCCCGCATCAAGCGCCCGCCGCCAGGCCGAGGCGGCTTCGTCCGCCGGCATAATCCACTCGAACCCCGCCTCGCCGGTATAACCGGTCGTCACAACAAAACTTTCTCCGATCTGGAGAATCCGGTTCCGCTCGGCAGGCATTTCCCATCCGAACAGCTTCTCGAAGACGCCCCCGGCCGATGGTCCCTGAATCGCCAGCGCGCCAAAGTCCTGGCTCGCATTCTCGAACTCGACGCCTCCGACTAGCCGGGCAGTCATCCACGCCGCATCCTCGCCGATCATCGAGGCATTCACCACCAGCAGGAAATTGTCCGGGCCGAGCCGGTAAACGATGAGGTCGTCAATGACCCCGCCCCTCTCATTAAGCATGAGCGAGTATTGAGCCGTCCCGTTCGAAAGCGCGGCGACATTGTTGGTGAGAAGGGAGTCCAGCCAGGCCGCACTGCCCGCACCGCTAACAAAAAACTCGCCCATATGTGAGATGTCGAAAACCCCGACCGCCTCGCGGACCGCCCGGTGCTCGTCGAGGATTCCTGAATATTGCACCGGCATCTCCCAGCCGGCAAAGTCAACCATCCGCCCGCCGGCCTCAACATGGGAATCAAACAAGGGAGTTCGCATAGAAACCGTGGAATATGGCCGGAGGATTCGGAATGATGAAGGACATTCTCAGAAATATTTGGATCGCAGGGCAGGCCATGGACGGACAAGCCTAAAAATGGCTTTTGTGCCGGTCGGGAACATTTGTCATACTCGGCCTTGATCATTTATCCATTATGCAATTCGGAGTCTGTGGTTCCCCAACCGCTGGTGCCTGCGCCGCCCTGGCGGATTACAACTATTTCGAGTGGTCCGTTGGAGCCTTGCTAAAGCCGAGGGAGTCGGAGGGAGCGTTCCTGGCCGCGCTCGAAGAATCCCATGCCGCAGGCCTGCCCTGCCCTGTCGTCAACAATTTCGTTCCTGGCGATTTGAGAATCACCGGCCCGGCGGTGGATTTCGCCGCGCTTCAGAACTACGTGACGACCGCCTTCGAGCGGGCCGAGCGTGCAGGGATCGAGGTCATCGTTTTCGGATCTGGTGCGGCCAGAAAGATCCCGGAAGGGTTTGATGACAGGGAGGCACACGACCAACTCGTGCGGTTTTGCTCGATGATTGCCCCGATCGCCGCCTTTCATGGCGTGATAGTGGTGCTGGAACCATTGAACCGCCAGGACTGCAATGTGCTGAATACGGTTGGCGAGTGCGCCGCCTTGGTTCGAGAGGTGGCGCACCCGGGGTTAAGCCTCCTTGTGGACGCTTATCACCTGTTGATCGATGACGACTCCTGCGCAGACATCGTCGCCAACGGGGACCTGCTCCGCCACGTGCATATCGCCACGATTCCACACCGACTCGCTCCCGCAGCAGAACCTTGTGATTTTTCACAGTTCTTCGATGCGCTGGACAGGGCTGGATATAACGGACGGATCTCGATCGAAGGAAATATTCCCTGCCCCGAAGCGGAACTTCCCCCTGCCCTGACTTTGATGCGATCACTGGCAAAATCCGGAGTCTGATGGAAGCCGGATTCCAAGCCGTGCGCCAGGCCATACATTCCGTCTTGTGATATCCGGACATTTTGAATAAAATGACCGTCGCTCGTATAACGCTCCGACAGGCAGCGGAAGCTTCCTTGTTGGGCTGACGTGCAAATTTGCCGAAACGCCAACATCCATGGACAATCACCCCTCCCGCCGCCATTTCCTTAAAACCGCCTTCGCTGTTCCCATGGCCCTCACACTGGGGCCGGGAATGATGGCTCAAGCCGCTTCATCCGCCACCACTGCGGCCGCCGCCGGCGGGCCGCTGCCCATGCGCAAGCTCGGCAAGAACGGGCCGAATGTCACACTGATCAGCCTCGGGGGGATGATGGCCGCGCTGAGTCCCGACTACCTGGACATTGCCTGGTCGATGGGCATCCGGTATTTCGACACCGCCGACTGCTACATCAAAGGGCGCTCGGAGAAAATCATCGCGGAGTGGCTGGCCAAATATCCCGCGCGCCGGAAGGAGCTTTTCCTGGTCTCGAAGGATCATCCGAACCCCGGTCCTGAGAAAATGCTGGAGCAGATCGACCGGAGGCTTGTGGCCTGCGGCACCGACTATCTCGATCTCTTTTTTGTCCATGGCCTCAGCGATCCCGCTTGGCCGAAAAGCGACGCCTTCAAAAAGGTTTGCGAGCAATTGAAGAGCTCCGGAAAAACCAGGATGGTCGGCTTTTCCTGCCATGACAAAACGCTTGTCGAATGCCTGAACTCGGCGGCCGAGGGCGGGTTCGTCGATGCGATCATGCTCAAATACACGCCGTTTTTCACGCCGGGCGATCCGTTTGACAAGGCGGTTGACGCCTGTCACAAAGCCGGGATCGGACTGGTGGCGATGAAGACAATGCGGTGCGCGGGAGAAGTGCCGGCCCGGATTCCTGAGTTCGACAAGCTCGGGCTCACGACGAATCAGGGACTGCTGCAGGCGGTTTACAGCGATCCGAGGATTTCGTCGGTGTGCTCGATGATCAACAATGTCGGCGAAATGGAGGCGAATACCACTGCGGCCCGCGAATTCAAGGGGCCGCTCAAAATCGCCGATCTCCGGGCTCTGAAGGAAACCGTTCTCGCCAGCCGCCGGACAATGTGCCCGGGCTGTCCGTCCTGCGATGCGATTTCAGCCGCTACCGGGTTCGCGTTTTTGGATATCTCCCGATACGTCACCTACTACGAGCAGGACGGAAACCTCGAAGCCAAGGAACTCTACCAAAGCCTGCCTCCGGCGCTACGCGACCATTCCCAAGTCGATCTGGCCGCTTTGCGCGAGGGATGCGCATTCGGGATTGACTACCCGGAAGTTATCCGCAGAGCAGACCGCTACTTCGCGTAGGAAGCTTTCTTGGAAATGACCGGCGCCCCGAAGAATCCCCCAAGGCCGGGGCCGGCAAAAAAACCGTTCAAACGCACGAACGTTTCTATTGGCGAGAGGATTGCCAGCCTACTGATCGTGGTCCTTCTCGCAGCGATCGGCGTCGCCGTTTGGATCAAGGGTCGGAGTTTTGACCCCGGTCTCTACAGCCTCCGAACCGAGGCACTGAAATCCACGGAGGCTCCCACAGCCGTCGCTGGGCGCACCTCAGCAAATGCCGGAACGGAGCGAAAACCGGTGGCCCAGGTTGAAGATGAGACATCCCAGCAAAGCGGAGTTACGCTCAAGGCCACCGAGGCTGTGCCGGAAACGCCGGAAGGCTCCCACAAAGCGTCCGCAGCACCCGTAGCGAAGGCCCCCCCGATCGAAATTCCCGGAGCACAGCCGATGGGAGATACCGAGTTTTATTCCCCGGAGTCGCTCTACGAGAAGATTGATGGCCGGGCGCCCGCCTACATTGAGTTTCATTTCCAACAACTCCGCAGCCGCTCATTTTCAGCCCCGGGCAGCCCCGGCAGCTACGTGGATGTTTACGAATATCGCATGAATTCTCCTCTTAATGCGTTTGGAATCTTTGCGCTCGAGCGCGACCCGTCAGGCAAGCCCCTGGATTTTGCTCCGGATGGATACTCGGGGGAAATGGGTTTCTATTTCCGGCAGGGCAACTGCTACGTGCAGGTCATCGCATCCGATCAGAAACCGGCAACGATGGGTTTGGCCAGATCGGTATCTGAGCATCTCGCAAAAACGATTCCCCCAGACAATACCGGGCTCGACTCACGGCGGAGGCTTCCGGAGAAGGGGCTCATCCCCGAATCTGTGAATTTTACTCAGGAGAATGCGCTCGGACAGGCATTCCTGAAAGATGTCTTCCAAGCCGATTACCAATTTGAGGGTCAAAAGATTTCCTTTTTCCTGATGGTTTCCACCCCGGAGGCTGCCGCCAAGGCATGGAATTCGTTTCTGGCATTCAGCGGACGCTACGGAGGCAAGGCCGAAGCGCTACCGGATATCGCCGGAGCAAAGATTTTTCAGGCTCAGAATTTCGGGAAATGGAAATTGATCTACCAGCGTGACGGCGAACTCGGGGGTGTTCTGGACGCGCAAGATCCGGCGGCCGCGAGCGCATTTCTCAACAAGGTATTGGACGGCAGCCTGCGCTGAGTGCAAAGGCTAACGCGGAGTTTCTGAAGTCTCCCTGATCCTGAAAAAAATCGCATAAAGCACAGGCGTTACGATCAAAGACAGGACGGCAGCGAACGACAGTCCGAACATGATGCATACGGCCATGGATCCGAAGAACGGATCGGTAAGGAGCGGGATCATCCCGAGGACGGTGGTCAGCACGACCATGCACACGGGGCGCATTTTGCTGGTGCCGCCATCGAGGATCGCCTGATACGGCGGAGTTCCTTTGCCGATCAATGTCAGGATTTTACTGAGGACAACGATCTGGTTCTTGATCAACTCCCCGCCAAGAGCCAGCACACCAAGCGTGGCCATGAAACCGAACGGCATACGCGTGAGAAGCAGTCCGGCTGTCACGGCGATGATGAAGAGCGGGATGATCAGCCAGATGAGGACCGTCGTGCGGATCGAGTTGAACAGGCAGACGACGATAAAAACCATGATCGCCAGCACGTAGGGCAACGGCTCAGCGAGGGCGGCGCGAGCGCGGGTGGAATCCTCATGCTCGCCTCCCCAGGCGAGTGAGTAGCCCGGAGGAATATCGATCTGCTCGATTTTATCTTTCACCCTGTCGCGCAACTGGCTTGGCAGGCCGGTTCGCGGGTCCGCGTGGACCGTGAGGGTCGGAAAGCGGTCCCGGCGGGCGACAAGCGGGTCTTCCCAAACGAGCTCCGAGCGGCCAATGACCTGATTCAGCGGTATCATCCGGGCGGCGACCGGGCTCCAGATTTGCAGACTGTTGATCGCGCCGACATCCGTGCGCTCGGCCAGGGGTGCTCTCGCGATGATCGGCAGCAACCGCGTCTCCTGCGGAAACGTGCCTGCGCTGGCATGGCCGGGCTCGCGATAGAAACCCACCGGACGGCCCTCAAAGCTGCCCTCCAGCGCACGGGCCACATCAACTCGAGTGATGCCATTGCGGCGTGCCTGGGATTCCAGTAGCACAGGCCGGATCGCCTGCACCCGCTCGCTCCAGTCGCTGCGGATGCACAGGGCCTGGCCATCGTCGTGCAGGATCCTCATCGCCTGATCGCCAAGTTGCCGGAGAACAGTGGAATCCGGCCCGCTGAAGCGCACCTGGACGCGCCCGCCGGCACCCGGGCCCAGCAGGAATTTCTTGGCGATCGCGTTGGCGTCCGGGTAGTTCTCGTCCAGCCGGTTCTGGATCTCGTCCACCAGCCCGCGGATCTTCGCGGGATCATCCACGTCCACCAGGAACTGCACGTAGGCGCGGTTCTCATTCTCAGGGGAATAAACGAGCAGGAACCGCAGCCCTCCTCCGCCGATAAACGAGGTGATATGCGTGACGCCCGGCCGGTTCTGGATGTAACGCTGGATCTCGCCCGCAACCGCTTCTGTTTCTCGGATGTGAGTCCCGGCCGGCAGAAAGACATCCACCATAAACTGCGGCCGCGTCGCGGGCGGGAAGAAGCTCTGGTCAACTTTTCGGAACCCGAACAGCGCCGCGACAAAGGCCACGATGCACACAATGACCACCGCCCAGCGGAAGCGCAGCGCGAGGACGAGAAGCTTACGATAGATTTGAAACGGCAGACCCTTGTAAGGGTCTCCGCTATCGGACTTCCCGCTGCCGGCGAGTGGCTTGAACATCATGTAGCTCAGCAGCGGGGTAACCGTGACAGACGACACCCAGCTCAGGCTGAGGGCTATGAGGATAACCCAGAATAGCGAGTTCGTGTATTCGCCGGTGGCATCCTCCGAGAGGCCGATCGCTGCAAACGCGATGACGCCTATGGCCGTCGCACCGAAAAGCGGCCATTGATTTTCCGCGACCACTTCACGGACGACCTCCAGCTTGTTCCTTCCCGACTCGATCCCGACCTTGATCCCCTCGATAATGATGATCGCATTGTCAGTGAGCATGCACAGCGCAATGATCAGCGCACCGAGCGAGATCCGTTCCATCAGCAGATCGCCCTTGAGATACATGACGAGGAAGGTGGCCATGATCGTCAGGAAGAGCACGAGTCCGATGATGAACCCGGTCTTGCGCCCCATGGCAAATATCAGCACCACAAAGACGATGAATACCGCTTTACCGAGGTTGAACATAAATTCGCTGGTCGCCTGCGAAACCGCCTCGGGCTGGAAATTGATCTCACCGATCTCCATGCCGACCGGCTGGTTGACCTTCAACTCGGCGAGCTTTTTCCGGATCGCCTCGCCCATCTTGACGACATTGCCGCCCTGCACGCTGGAGATGCCGAGCCCGATGGCGGGTTTGCCATCGTAGCGGAGGAGGCGGCGTGGCGGATCCTGGTCGCCGCGTTCGATCGTCGCGATATCCCGGAGCCGGAGCTGCCTGCCCGATTGGTCCGAACCGATGACGAGGTCGAGCATCTCATCCGCCGAAGCGAAGGCACCCGTCGGATCGAGGGCAATGTGCTGGTCACCGACGCGGATGCGTCCGCCATCGGCCGCGATATTCCGCTCCTGAAGCTTGCCGTAGATGACCTCCTCGTTGAGGCCAAGCTGAGCGAGACGTTGCCGCGAGATTTCGAGGAAGACGACTTCCCGCTGTTCGCCAAAAAGCGCTATGCTCTTGACGCCCGGCACCTGCAGGAGTTCGCGGCGCAGATACTCGACGTAGCGACGCTGCTCCGGAAACGAAAAACCATCGCCTGTCACTGCAAGAAAAATGCCATACACGTCGCCGAAATCATCAACCACCATCGACTGGCCGCGCACGGAAGGCGGCAGTTGTGCCTGGACATCCGCGATCTTGCGGCGCAACTCATCCCAAACCTGCGGGATACGGCGCTTGTCATACTGGTCTTTGATGGTCACCGTGACCACCGACCGGCCGCGCGAGGACTCGGACTCGACGCGATCGAGCTGGCCAAGTTGCTGGCATGCCGTCTCGATGGGGTTCGTGACCTCCTGAGCCACCTCCTCGGAACTGGCACCAGGATAAGGGGTAATGACGAGCGCCTGCTTGATCGTGAACTCCGGGTCTTCAAGACGCCCGATGTTCCGATAGGCGATGACTCCTCCGACAATGGCCATCGCCATGGCCACCAGGACCATGCGGTTGTTTTTGACCGAGAATTCGCCGGGGTTCATGGCTGGCTGCCCCCAAGGGCGTCGCCGAGGTCGCGAACTTTCATCCCTTCACGAAGAACGTTCACTCCCGCCACAGCGATCATCTCGCCCGGCTGGAGCCCGTCCAAAATGACGATCCGCCCACCCGTCGCGCCACCGGTTTTCACCACCCGCCGGGAAGCGGTGTGCTGAGGTCCAAGAACCCATACCGCCGACTGTCCGGGACTAGCTTCAAAAATGGCGGAGACAGGCACGAGAATCCGTCCGCCCAGAATGCTCGCTCTCCGATAGCTCAAAGTGACGCCTGCGGTCATGCCCGGCAGCAGATTCAGGTCGTCCGGAACTTTCATCGCCACCCGGACCGCAAATGTCTGGGTCACCGGGTCCGCCCGCTGCGCGATCTCTTTGATGTGAACAGGAAATTGGCGTCCGGGAGCCGCGCTGAACTCGGCCACCAACTGCACGATATCCGAGAACCGGATGTCGGCAGCCATGACGCTTTCCGGAACGTCCACGGAGATCTCGATCTCAGCCACATCCTGAAATTTGACCACCGGCTGCTTCGCGCGGACGTTCTGCCCCTGCTCGACAAACCGCTGCGCGATCACTCCATCGTAAGGCGCACGCAATGTGGAGTCGTTAAGCTGAAGGTTGGCTTCCACCACCCGCCCCTCGAGTCCGCGAACCTCCGCCTCTCGGGCCAGGATGTCCTCGTCACGCCCGATGGAACTCTGCTCCAGCGTCTGGCGGGCGGCTTCTAGATTTTCCTTGGCCACACGGTAAGTGGTCTCCGCACGCTCGAACTCGACACGCGAGATAGTGCGGGAATTCAGCAGTTGCCTGGCCCGGCCGAATTCCGCTCGCGCATTTATCAGCGAAGCATCCGCCGAACGCACCTGGGCTTCAAGCCGCTGCCGTTCCTCCGGCCGGACACCAGCCTGTGAAGCCTGAAGATCGGCGCGCGCGCGATCGAGCTGACCTTGCAATGCGGCGAGACGTGCTTGAAAATCTTCCTGCCGGAGTTGGGCAATCACATCATTCTGCGCGACTCTCTGCCCCTCGCGGACCGGTAGGCTTGCCAGCAATCCGGGAACTTGAAATGTCAGCTCAACCTGCTTCGAGGCCTCGACTTTTCCGGGAAATGTTCGAACAGACGCATCGCTGTCGGCGGTGATGACCAGGGTTTTGACAGGACGGATAGCTTCCGGCGGGGTTGGTGATGCAGGCCGACACCCGAGCGCAAGGAGTGCAAATGCGACTGGTGCGCCAAGACCGAGGGCTGACAGAGTGTTGTGCGTCCGCTTCATGGTAATGCCAATGATTTCGTTTGATGCCCACGACCCGCCGCAGGCGCGGGGGTATCGCTCAGGAAGCTATCCATCAAAATCCAGTCGCCAAGTCCAAAGTATGCAGTTGTGTTTCGGAGGTTTTGTTGAGATGGACTCCTAACGTTCAGTCACCACAACTATAACTATTACACCCCCTTATGGAAAAACTATCACTTCCCCTTCTCCTCACACTGGCGGCATTTATCTGTCCGACCTCCTACGCCGAGGCTCCGCCAGCGGCGGCGGTGATGACCAAGGAACGTCAGCAAGCCATGACTCCTCAGGACGCATTGCTGCGGCTCAAGGAAGGCAACGATCGTTTTGTGGCCGGCCGGCTGGCGCATCGCGATCTACTGCAGGAAGCTCGCCTGACCGCAGTCGGGCAGCATCCTTTTGCGGCCATCGTGTGCTGTCTGGACTCCCGCACCGCGCCTGAGCAAGTATTCGATCAGGGGATCGGCGACATTTTCTGCGCCCGAGTGGCCGGCAACGTGGCGAACAACGACATCGTGGGAAGCCTCGAATACGCCTGCAAAGTGGTCGGAGCCAGGCTGATCGTCGTGGTCGGACACGAGTCCTGCGGGGCCGTGAAGGGAGCCGTAGACAGAGTCAAACTGGGCAAGCTGACGGGCTTGCTCGATAAGATCGAACCCGCCGTGATCGCGGCGAAGAGGGAAACAGGAGGCTCCAGATCGTCAAGCGACCATGCCCTTGTCCAACGCGCAACGGTCGACAATGTCGCTCTGCAGATGAAAAACATCCTGCACAGAAGCAAAATCCTGAGAGGCATGTTTGACAAAGGGGAGATCGCCCTTGTCGGAGGCATTCAGGATTTGAAAACCGGCCGGGTGACTTTTGTGAACCTCAATGAAGGCGCAGCCCCGGGCCACTGAACCGGAGATCCGACCGCATGTCGGAAAACGGGCACTTATTCGACGAACTCAATCTCTCCGACCGGCGGAATCAGCCCCTTGGCGGTCGCCTCTCCGAGAAATCTAGTGATCGCCTCGCGTCCGGTGTCTCCGTAGTCCAGAGTGTAGTCGTTGACATACATTCCGATGAACTCGTCGGCAAGCGGGACATCCATACCCCGGGCGTGCGCCATGCTGTGCTCCACCGCTGGCTTCCGGTTCTCCAAGCCGAAGCGGATGCTTTCCCGGAGGATGTCGGACAGATCGGAACGAACTGCGGAGGGGATGTCTTTGCGGATGACGTTTCCGCCCAGCGGGAGGGGAAGCCCGGTTGATTCTTTCCACCAGGCCCCGAGGTCGCGCACGAGATAAAATCCATCCCGCGCGTAGGTGAGTTGTCCCTCGTGAATGATCAATCCCGCATCGACCACGCCGCTCCGCACGGCTTCAAAAATCCCGTCGAATGGCACGACCACATGACGGAAATCCGCCCCCAGGTAAAGCTGGGCAGCCAGATAGGCGCTCGTCATTTTTCCGGGGATCGCCACCGTCCTGCCGCCGAGCCAGTCCCGCCGCGAATCGTCATCCGGCAGGTCGCCGGCACTTTTGTCCAGCGTGATGAACATCGGCCCGTATCCGTCCCCCATGCTCGCCCCGCTCGGTAGGGGAGCATAACGGTCAAGGATGTAAGCCAGGGCATGGATCGAGACCGCCGTGATATGCAGTTCCCCCCGCGATGCCCGCTCATTCAAGGTCTGGATGTCCTGGAGAATGTGTTCGAACCGGTATCCCCGCAGGTCGATCTTCCCGGCGGCCATGGCATAAAACATAAAGGCATCGTCCGGGTCCGGCGAATGTCCGAGAGTGAGCGTAATCGATTTCCAGTCCGTCATATCGGCGCAGATCAAAGCAGGTCGCTCACGGACTTGCCAGATATTCGGGATGCCCGCCTGCGGAATTCTTTACTGTCCGCACATCCGGAATTACGCTTCAAATGCCAGGCTGCTCCATACGAATACCTGCCGCACGATTGGATTCCGGAATACCAAAGAATAGTTTTTCAAAGATGACGCGCCCCCCCGAGCCGAAAGCCGTTCTGATCGTCTGCCTTCGGTATCTCGGCGACACATTGTTGCTGCGCCCAGCGCTGCGCGCTCTCCGCGCGGCTTATCCCGGGGCCAGAATCGATGCCGTGGTGACGGCCGGAACGGCCTGTGCGCTGGAGGATTGCGCGGATGTTTCGCGGGTGATCGAGTGGCCGCGACGCAGCCTCCTGCGCGAGGCGGCGCTCGCATTGGACATTTCCCGCGGCGGATACGATTGGGTCATAGATTTCACCGGCAACGACCGCAGCGCACTCGTGGCGCTGGCTTCGCGGGCACCGTTCCGCGTGGCCTACGAGCGCCCGAAACTTCCGTCATGGTCGCTGAGACGCGCTGCCTATCATTTCCGGCCGCGCCATAAAAAAACGAAACCGCACACACTGATTCAACGTCTGGAATTGCTGGAGGCCTGCGGCGTTCCCCCGCAGGGGTTTGACTTCGGCCTCGCGCCTCGTCCCGCGGCTATCGGCAAGGTCCGCCGGGGATTGGAGGGACTGCCGACAAAGCTATTTCACGCGCACATCACCTCCCGCGACATGCAGAAGGCCATTCCGGCGAGTGTCGTCAGGGAGGTGCTGGCGGCCGCCATTGGGGCCGGTTATGGGGTGGTGGTGACCGGCGGACGCGATCCGGCCGAGCGAGGTCACGTGCTCCGCTGCACCGAGGGACTTCCCTCAGAAAAGATCCGTGTGTTTCACGAACTCGACTGGCACGGGCTAGTCGCGGCGATTTCGCTCTGCGACCGGTATTGGGGATCGGATACGGCTCCCGCTCATATCGCCGCTGCATTCGAGAAGAAAATGCTCATCCATTACGGACCATCACGCGCGGAGCATTGGAACCCTCTGCACCCCGAAGGCCGGGCCGACGTGCACCCGTGTCCCTGCCTAAAAAATAGAAAGGTGGATTGCCCGAAAGGCGTGCCCGGTGCGTGCCTTCAGAAGCTCAAAGCCGCGGACATCATCGCCTGGCTGAAATCCTGAACCGCCCGTGCCGGAGCGGAAGGCCACGTCCCGCTCGGCAACTTCCGGGCCATGAGTCGTTTCCCATCCCATCATCAAGAAAAACATGGAACCCCGGGCATTCCTGGGTTAGGGATGGAACAACATCCCATCACCCATGATCAATCCCTACTCAGTTCCCGTATCCGAGCTTCCCGCCGAGGCCCGCGGCACGTTTATCGTCCGCACTTACTCGCACCTGACGGTTGCAGTCCTTCTCTTTGTGGGGCTGGAGTTCTGGTTCTTTTCGAGTGGCATTGCCAACGTCATCATGCACGCGGTGACGAGCGTTTCCTGGCTGCTGATACTGGGGGGCTTCATGGTGCTTTCCTGGATGGCGACATTTTTTGCGAGCCCGAATCTCTCCAAGCCAGTTCAATATCTTGGCCTGGCTCTTTATGTGCTCGGTCAGGCGATTATCACAGTGCCACTGCTGATGTATGCGAACCAGGTGGCTCCGGGGACGATCGCCAGCGCGGCGCAGGCGACCTTGGGAGGTTTTTTTCTGCTGACGGGCGTGGTGGTCACGACAAGGAAGGATTTTTCCTTCATGCGGACTTTTCTGTTCTGGGGCGGAATCCTTGCGCTCGCAACTATCGCCTGTGCGGTCCTCTTTCATTTTGACCTCGGCACATGGTTCTCCGTCGCGATGGTGCTGCTAGCCGGAGGCTCGATCCTTTACACCACTTCCTCGGTGATGCGCGATTTTCCGGAGGACGCCTACGTGGCGGCATCCATCCAGCTATTTGCGGGCGTGGCCCTGCTGTTCTGGTATGTCCTGCGACTGTTCATCGGGTCGCGGAGGTAGCGTCACCTGGCCCGCAGCGAGCTCACGGAGGTGAGGATTCCGGCGATCATCGAGTAGGCGACGACGCCGACGAAGAGCGCAACAAGGAGGATGATCGCCGGCTGGATCAATGTGGTCAGGTGTCCGATCCGCGACGTGAGTTCGCGGTCGTAGCGACGCGCAGCCCGTTCGAGTGCTGACGCAATATCCCCGGTCTGTTCACCAACACCCAGGATATCCATGAGCACGGGTGGGAAAAATCCCACACGTCTCAGGGCGGCAGCCAAGCTGGTCCCCTCGCCCACTAGATCGGCCACCTTGCGAAGCAGGCCTTGGAGATAGACGTTTGCGGTTGCTGCCAACATTAGGTTGATGCCGTGCAGGAGAGTTACCCCGTTTGAGACAAGCGTTGAGAGGGTCTGCAACATTTCCGCGTAAAACTTCGCCTTGAGGACCGGACCGACGACCGGGATATCCAGCATCGCGCGGTGCCACCAGGCGCGGCCCGGCGGCGTCTGCACCGCCACCCGGATAAGTAGGGCTGTCGCGCCGACGATGGCGATGATCGCCCACCACCACCGTCCGCAAAACCCGCTGACCGCAATGAGAATCTGGGTGATGAGTGGCAGCTTTTGGCCGGTTTTCCCGAGGAGCACGGAAAGCTGCGGCACCAGGAACGTGAGGAAAATAAACATGAGCACGATCGCCGAGGCGAAGACGATGCTCGGATACATGAGCGAGCTGACCACCCGCTTGCGCAGGTCCTCGATGAGTTCGAGATAGGCGCACTGGCGTTTGAGGATCTGCGGGAGCGCTCCGCCCGCCTCCCCGGCCGCGACCAGATTGCAATAGAGCGCGTCGAAAGTTTTGCCACATTCCCGCAGGGCCTGGGAAAAACTGACGCCATCGCGCACCCGCTGCCGGAGCTTTGCGGCAACAAGTTTTACCTCCGACTTTTCCTGGCGCTGCTCGATGACCTTGAGCGCACCCTCAAGTTGAAGTCCTGCTTCGAGCAGTTCGGCAAGCTCTTCGGTGAAGTAGAGCAACTGCGCCGAGGAGAGCCGCGTGAGGCCGATCTCCACCGTCGAGCCCTTCTTGGGCGAAACCTCTCCGCCCTCCCCCACGCTCACCGGCTGCAAGCCCTTGCTCCGAAGGATGCGATACGCATCCGCCCGGGTATTGGCCGAGATCACCCCGCTCGAAATCCCACCGCCCGGTTCGGTCGCTCTGTAGGAAAAGTCAGGCACGTTGAAAAGAATTTGAAATTTGAAATTTGAAATTGGGAATATGGGGCAACCCGAGCGGAGCGCAGCTCCTCATTTCTAATTTCACATTCCT
>CAZSDC010000045.1:0-18719 GCA_964605515.1 uncultured Chthoniobacter sp. | reverse complement strand
ATTCGATCCAGTTCGTGGACTGGAACACCTTCAACTACGGCTACGTCGGCAGCCGGGCCACTGGCAACGAGCCCGGCGATTTTCTCGTCGTCGGGCCGGAATGGAAAGGCGAAGCACCTCCGGGGATCAAGGGCGTTTTGCGCGCGAGCACGCAGTTCACGCTGGCCATTTTCCGCACCCAGCTCTTCGGTGTGGATGACATGCCGAACGTTGCCAAGGTCCAGGATGGATACAAGATTCAGCCGCTTTCCGGCTTCCTCAACCAGTCCGCGCCACCCGCTGCTCCAGCGGTCGATTTTCCCAAAGCAAACGCGGAACTCGCAAAGACCAATTTTTTCGAATTCGTGGACTTCGTTTTACAGTTCGCGCCTGCCGGCCCGGAGGAAAAGGACATTCGCGCCAAACTCGCCCGGATCGGAGTTGGCCCCGGCAAGACTTTCAATTTCAGGGACCTTTCTCCCGAGCATAAGGCTGCGGTCCTTGTCGGTCTCAAGGAAGGTCAAAAGAAAGTGGAGCAAAGGGCTGCGTCCATCGGCAAAAGGATCAACGGCTGGAACATCGGCTCCGCCTTCGGCAACCGCGAATTCTTCAATGGTGACTGGCTGCTGCGGGCCGCCGCCGCCCAGGCCGGGATTTTCGGCAACGACGCGGTCGAAGCCGTGTATCCGATGACGCGGACGGATGCGACCGGCGAGACACTCGATACCGGAAAGAACAACTACACGCTCACTTTCCCCGCCGGACAGTTCCCTCCGGTGAACGCCTTCTGGTCGGTGACTATGTATGACGGCAAGACTCAACTTTTAATCGAAAACCCGATCAATCGCTACCTTATCAACTCGCCGATGCTGCCAAGAATGAAGATAAACGCGGACGGCTCGCTGACGATCTTTATCCAGAAAGACAATCCCGGTGCGGAGAAGGAAACCAACTGGCTGCCCGCGCCGGATGGGACCGTATATCTGGTGATGCGCCTTTACTGGCCGAAGGAAACCCCGCCGTCGATCCTCCCGCCCGGCGAAGGCACATGGAAGCCGCCGGGAGTTGTGAAATCCAACTGACCGCAAGCAGAAAGTTGAATTCCAGCCGGACCACTATCCACGACCGCCGCCCTCGCATGCGACTGCGCTTCCGACCAATGATCCGCAAACAAAAATCCGGCCGTCTCGCATTCCTGGCGGTGACAGCCGCGCTGATCTGCGCGGGGATGCCAAGTCCGGCCGCCGACGGAAAACCCAATATCATCCACATCGTCGCGGATGATCTCGGCTGGAAAGACGTGGGCTTCAACGGTGCGACGGATATCAAGACGCCGAACCTTGACGCCCTTGCAGCGGATGGCGCTAAGTTCACGCAGTTCTATGTCCAGCCGATGTGCACGCCGACGCGCGCTGCGCTGATGACCGGTCGCTATCCCTTTCGCTACGGTCTGCAAACGATCGTCATCCCCGGGCCGGCCGACTACGGCCTCGACACAACGGAGTTCCTTCTTCCGCAGTGCCTCAAGGATGCCGGCTACGCCACGGCGATCATAGGCAAATGGCACCTCGGCCACGCGGACACGAAGTTTTGGCCAAAGCAACGCGGGTTTGACTACCAATACGGCGCGATGATCGGCGAGTTGGACTATTACACCCACAGCGATGCCGGCGTGCTCGACTGGTTCCGCAACAATAAACCGGTCAAAGAGGAAGGGTATGCGACCCAGCTCATCGGCAACGACGCCGTGAAATTCATCAACCGGCAGGACCCGAACAAGCCATTCTATCTCTACCTCGCCTTCAACGCGCCGCACACGCCCTACCAGGCGCCGCAGGAATACATCGGCCGTTACAACAATATCGAAGATCCCAGGCGCCGCACCTATGCCGGCATGGTCGCCTGCCTCGACGACGAAGTCGGCCGAGTGGTCGCCTCACTCGACAAAAAAGGGTTGCGCGACAATACACTCATCATATTTCACAGCGATAATGGCGGCACGAAGAACGCGATGTTCGCCGGGCAGATGGCCGACCTATCGAATACCAAGATCCCTTGCGACAATGGCCCCTATCGCGATGGCAAGGGCACGCTCTTTGAAGGCGGCTGCCGCGTCGCCGCTTTCGCCAACTGGCCCGGCCACATCAAGCCCCAGACCGTGGACGGCATCATCCACGCCGTGGACATATATCCCACATTTGCAGCCCTGGCCGGCGCATCCACCTCGAAGTGCAAGCCGCTCGATGGCGTGAATGTCTGGGAGACCATAGCCGCGGGAAAATCCTCGCCTCGCTCCGAGGTGATCTACAACGTTGAACCGTTCCGCGGTGCCATCCGACAGGGCGATTGGAAGCTAATCTGGCGCACGCTGATCCCGACGAGTGTTGATCTCTTCAACCTCGCTGAAGACCCCGAAGAAAGAAACAACCTCGCCACAGCGCATCCAGACAAGGTGGCCGCGATGCAGGCGCGCATCGAGGCGCTGGGCAGGGAAGGCACCCAGCCGCAGGCGCTCCTATGGATCTGCAAAACGGCTTTGGCCCACGGCAAGCCGCTCATGGGCTCCGAAGGCGGCGGGAACCCTGCGTCGACCGACATTCAAGGGCACTCGATCACTGACGAAAGTTTTGGCGAAGTCGAAACCGGTGCGGACCGCTCCACACACCAACACTGAATGAGCTCATCTCTTTTGTTTGTTATCGTCTTCGGGTGCGTCTTCGGTGCTGCATTCCTCGCCACGAGGCTGCGCGCCGCTATGCCGGAGCACCACCTGAGCGCGGATACGAAGGATACCGTGAAGCTGGCGATGGGGCTCGTCGCAACTATGACGGCGCTCGTGCTCGGCCTGCTCGTCGCCTCGGCAAAGGGCAACTACGACGCGGAAAAATGCAACGTGACTTCCCTGTCGGCGAAGTTCGTGATGCTGGACCGGATCCTGGCCCACTACGGTCCGGAAGCGAAGCCGTCGCGCGACCTGCTCCGCCAATCGGTCGAAAAGATGATTTCCCGCCTGTGGCCTGACAAGAGATCCGAGCCCTCGCAGCTCGACCCGACCCGCTCTTCCGGCGAAGTCCTTTATGACACAATGCAGTCGCTTGAGCCCAAGAATGACTCCCAGCGGCTGCTCAAATCCCAGGCCTTGGGCATCGCGATCGATCTCGGCCAGATGCGCTGGCTGATGTTTGAGCAGTCGGGTAGCTCGATTTCCGGGCCCCTCCTCACCGTCGTGGTCTGCTGGCTCGCCATCCTCTTTTTCAGCTTCGGCCTGTTCGCGCCACCGAACAGCACCGCGCGCGTCGCGCTGCTCGTGGCCGCATTGTCGGTATCGGGGGCGATTTTTCTAATTCTTGAGCTCGACCAACCATTCGACGGTCTCATACATCTTTCCAACAGACCCATGCAGACCGCACTGAACCACCTCGGAACATAGCACACCATGAAACAAATCCGACTCTCAACCATCGCCGCTCTCGCGCTGGCAACAACGCTTCACGCAGAAACACCAACCAGTCCAAAAACCAAAGCCCCGGCGGAGTCGCCGGAGAAACATTCGTTCCTCGATCCGCTCGAGGGTTTCGCGCGAGACTCGATCTTTCATCCAATCGCCCCGTTTGAGCTCGTCCCCGGCAAGGATCCGAACAGCTGGGGGTTCGTCATCGAGCCCTACATCTGGGCCATGGGGATCAGCGGGAAGAGCGGCATCGGCGGGTTCCCCCCAGCCAACGTGAACATGGATGTCCGCAAAATTCTGCAAAACCTCGACTGGGCCGTCATGGGCAAGGCCGAAATTCGCAAGGGGCGTTGGGGGATTCTTGCCGATGGTTACTATGCGGCGCTTTCAGGGTCGGAAGACCTCGGGAGCATCCTGTATAAATCCGGAAATGTTCAGATGCAGCAGGGGCTCGCCTCGCTTTCCCTATCCTACCGCATTATCGATGACCGGCGCGGATTCCTCGATATCTATGCCGGCGCGCGCTACAACTACCTTGGGGTTCAGGTCGACACCACCGTGGATTCCGCAGGGGTTTCCTCGATGACCAACCGGATGGCAGACAGGCTCGCTGCCGGGATCAGCGCGAAGGTCACGGAAATCGTCCAATCAAAAGCCGGCCTGATCGAAGCCGATGTCAAAGAGGCCGCCAAAAATGAACTTACTTCCCGCGTGCTCACGAAAATCGTTGACACTCCGAAGGACATAAGCGAAGCGGTCAAAGTCAGTGAGCTTCACAAAATCCTCGATTCCCGGACCGGAGCACTCGCCGCCTACATTGAAGCCGATGCCGACGCCCGCGTCGCTGCGGCGAAAGGCAAGCTCACAGCAGACCTGCAATCCCGTGTCGATGCCGCGAAGCAAAAACTGGCCAGCCAGCTTGCCGGAAAAATCAAAAATGCGCTCCCGACACACGGGGCTGGCGACCAATGGTGGGTGGATCCGATTGTCGGGTTAAGAGGCCAGGTCAATATCACCCGCTGGCTGTTCCTCGCTGCCCAAGGCGACGTGGGGGGATTCGGGGCCGGCTCGCAGATTGCCTGGAACACCCAGGCCACGGTCGGGTTCAACTTCACCCGCAACATCTTCGCAGAACTCGGCTATCGCTACATGTATGTGGACTACAACAAGAACAACTTCCTCTACCAGATGAACACGTTCGGATTGTTCTCATCCATTGGCGTGAAGTTTTGAATTACCTCCGATCTTCCCATATGAGGGAAACGCGAAGAGAATAGTGCGATGCCGTCACTACTTCGCCCCACGCTTCTGCTCGTTGGAGCGCTTATAGTGGTGATCGGGGGAGCAGCTTGGTGGGTTTTGCAGCCGCCGGAGTGGGAAAGGGAGTTGCCCATATCGAGTGTTTTGCCACGCGAACTGGTCAGGCGCTCCGGCTTCCCTCCTGCAGGCACTAAGGATTGCAAATCGTGCCACGCTCAGGAGTTTGAAGAGTGGAGCCAATCCCAGCACGCCCGTGCGAACCGTCTCATGAATCCGCTCCAAGATGGTCCGGCCTTCAATCCCACACGCGCTTTCCGTGAGGGGCTGCTCACGACGGAGGTTTCCGAAAAGTGGGGCCGGTTCATCGTGCGGCAAACCGGGGCAGATAGCGCGCCCTCGTTTCACCGGGCAGTCGCTGTCATTGGCGTAGAGCCACTGATCCAATATCTGGCACCGTTTCCGGGCGGACGACTCCAGGTGATCAACCCGGCCTATGATCCGAAAAAGGGAGACTGGTTCGATATCTATAAAGGCGAACCCCGTGGGCCACACGAATGGGGGTTCTGGAAAAATCCGGGCATGAACTGGAATTCGCAATGTGCGACCTGCCACATGACCGGCTTTGAAAAGAACTACGATGTGGCGACGGATTCCTATTCCTCCACTTGGAAGGCGATGGGGATTTCCTGCTCGCAGTGCCACGGCGAACTCGTGGGTCATGCTGCTAATCCCAAGGCACCCGTGAGACTCTCCGGGCAGCAGACGATGGCGGTCTGCGCATCCTGCCACTCCCGGCGCGAAGAGCTCACCGGCAAATTCCATCCGGGCGAAAGTTTCGATGACCATTTCCGGGTGACCCTGCCCGACTTGACGGATATCTACCATCCGGACGGCCAAGTCCGGGATGAGGATTTCGAATATGCCTCGTTTCTCACCAGCAAGATGGGCCATGCGGGGATCACCTGCCTGGACTGCCACAATCCGCACTCCGGGAAGCTGAGGCTCCCTGCCGAGAACAACGCCCTGTGCCTCTCGTGCCATTCGACGCCCGGACAGCGCGGAGCCATTCCGATTCCCGATGCGGTTGCCCATAGCCACCACAAGCCGGAGAGCATGGGCAACCGCTGTGTGGAGTGCCACATGGCGCAGACGACCTACATGGCCCGCGATCCCCGGCGGGACCACGGGTTCCGGATTCCAGATCCCCTTCTTACCAAAGAGCTCGGAATTCCGAATTCCTGCAACCGCTGCCATGCGGATCAATCGACCGACTGGGCGGTCTGGTGGACGCAGGAATGGTATAAAATGGAACGCCCCTCGCGGGAGCGGGCCAGACTTGTCGCCCGCGCACGGGCCGGCGATCCCCGGGTCACAAAACCGATCATCGATTTTTTCCAGACCGAGCCGAATGCCGCCTGGCGCGCCGCTCTTGTCTCGATGCTGGAAGGACGTGAGCCGGACCACGCGGTCCAGGATTTTCTCGCCGTAGCTGCATCGGATGCGAGCCCGCTGGTGCGGACTGCGGCAGTTCGCACATTGGGAAGTGCACGGACGGATGTATTAAATCAGGCCTCAACCGACAGCTCACGAAACGTGCGCATCAGCTCCTCATGGCAACTTCTCATGAGCCGGCAATCCCTCCCTTCCGGGCCAAGAAAAGAAATCGAAAACTATCTTCTGAATTCCAGCGACCAGGTGGGAGGAGCATTTTTTCAGGCACGCCTT
Organism: uncultured Chthoniobacter sp.; assembly: GCA_964605515.1. Lineage (GTDB taxonomy): Bacteria > Verrucomicrobiota > Verrucomicrobiia > Chthoniobacterales > Terrimicrobiaceae > QYQL01. The sequence continues at coordinate 12,304 of CAZSDC010000045.1, read as the reverse complement.
GCCGCCGTGGAGAACCGTTTACCGGATACGGAACGGTGGGCCGAGAAAGCCACCTCACGGGATCCTTCGCCGGGAATGTTTCAGCAGGCCGGCCAGTTGATGTATCAGGCGAACAAGCTCCAACGAGCGAAGTCCTTTTTCGATCAAGCGCTCGCCGCCGACCCAAGCCATGTCGAAGCCACCTATTCCCTCGCCTTGCTGGAACAGGAGCTTGGCAATCCCACACGTGCCCGTGAGCTGCTTCAGAAAACTGTCGCCCTGTCACCGGAGTTCGGCCGGGCTTGGTATAATCTTGGTCTCGCAGAGGCCGCTTATGGCGACCTGCCCGCCTCTGCATCCGCGCTCAAAAAGGCGATTGCCCTGCTGCCGAACAATGCCGACCCCGCCTATGCCCTCGCCACTATTTATCTGAGGATGAAGGAACCCGAAAAGGCCGTGGAAGCGGCTCAAAAAGCACTCCTCATTTCACCACGGCACCCGGAAGCCCGCAGCCTCCTCAAACAACTGATGCCGTTCTCACGTTGAAAGGGAGTGCATCTGCCCAATCGGGTGGGATAAAAAATGGGCAAGGTTCCATGGGGCAGCGCGAGGTAGGGGCGGGCCTCGGGACCGACCGCGGAAAGAAACTGTGGCGGGCCGGGGACGTCCCGCCCTACCAAAAAATGGCATTCCACCTCACCCTGCTTTGATCGCACCCTGCCCAATCTTCGAATTGGCATGGTGTTTTAGCCGTCCATTGATTAGCTGTTTTATCCTAGTGCTACACCACCGCTTTATTATCCAGCTCTGCGCTGCGGTCGTCCTCGTCTCATTCGCGTGGGGCGGTGAGCCTGTGCCGTTGCCCCCTTCCCCTCAGCGACCAAATGCGGACGGCGGCCCAACCAAGGTCGGCGTCACGGCATGGTTCTCGGATATTTCCAAAATTGACAGCGCTGCGCAGAGCTTCTCAGCGAGCCTGATTATTCTCCTGCGCTGGCAGGATCTCTCCCTCGCGCATCCCGGGCCAGAGGTGAAGACTTATGCAGTGGAACAAATCTGGCATCCGCGCTGGATCATCGCGAATGGCGGAGGAGATCTTAGGAACACTCTGCCAGAAACCGTGGATGTCGCGCCGGATGGCGGAGTTCTTTACCGTCAGAGGGTGATCGGTTCCTTCAACGAGGCCATGAACCTGCGTCGATTTCCATTCGACCGCGAGCGCTTCACGGCAAATCTCGTCTTGCTCGGCGCTTCTCCAAAGGATGTCGAGTTGGCCCCTGATGCGCTGTCCATCTCCAGCGGGCTCAACGGAGCCATCGGAAAGGGCCAGCAGATCACGATGCAGGACTGGAAGGTGACGGCGCTCGGTGCCCGCACGGCCCCTTATGCCCTCGTGCCGGGAACGCAACTCTCGGGCTACGACATCACGTTTACAGCCGCCCGGCTTCCGCAGCATTACCTGCTGAAGGTCATCCTGCCCCTGATCCTTATCGTCTTCATGTCGTGGACGGTCTTCTGGATCGACCCAACGCTCGGGGCCACGCAGATCAGCGTGGCGGTCACTTCGATGCTTACGCTGATTGCCTACCGCTTTGCCATAGGCGCCGATGTGCCGAAGCTGCCATATCTCACGCTCCTGGACGCCTTTATCCTTCTCGGGACTGTCCTGGTGTTTTTGTCGCTCATCGAGGTGATGGTCACCACCCGCTTGGCTGTCAATGACCGGGTAAAAACTGCGCGCGCCATCGACCGGCATGCGCGGTGGGTCTTCCCCTTGACGTTCGCCCTCCTGAGCGCACTCTGCTTTCTGCGTTAGGTCCTATGCTCATGATTACGCATCCGCCAACTTCAGCTGAGCCAAAAAATCCGTCCGCCGCTCGTTTCACTTCCGTACATCTGCTCATCGCGCTTGCGCTCCTTTTCTTCGCTTCCCCGTTTATTCAGGAGTTGCCTTCAGCAAGGGTTATCCAAAGATTTTTAATCGCCGTCGTTTTTCTCTCGGCGCTTTTTGCTGTCTCCGACCGCAGCTCGCTTCTGGCGGGCTCGTTGCTTGCCGCTGCAGCGCTTATCGGACAGTGGGTCGGATTCTTTATCCCAGCCGTTGCCCCCTATTCTCTTCTTCCGGCCATCGCCTTCCTGTTCTTTGTGATCGCCCGGGTATTGGACTACATCCTGGTTGCGACCAGAGTTGACAACGAGACGCTCTGCGCCTGCCTTTCCGGCTTCCTGATGATCGGCCTGCTCTGGGCCACGGGCTTCACCTTGCTGGGCCACCTCGATCCCAAGGCGTTCGCATTCACTTTGCCAGGACAGACTATGGATGGTTTCGAGTCATTTTACTTCAGCTTTGTAACTTTGAGCACGATCGGATACGGCGACATCACTCCCGTCTCCCGCGTCGCGAAGATGCTCTGTATCATGGAGGCGGTCACCGGGATGTTTTACGTCGCCGTGCTCGTCGCACGTCTGGTCTCCATTTACTCGTCGCCCGCCAGGAAAAATTCCGATGACAAGCCGGACTGATCCGTCTTCTCTCTGGTTGGCTTGCCCGGAATGCGAGGCTCCATGCAGGAACCGGGCTTTACCTGCTGGGGCGGAACTCCGCTGCACGCGCTGCGGCGTGCGCGTGAAGATCGCGAGCGGACGGCATTCGCTCCAGCCGGCGTGGGCGTTTGCGACCGCAGGACTTTTTGTTGCAATCCTGGCCAACGTCGAACCGATCATGACATTCGAAGTCGCGGGTGACACGCAGTCGAACCATATCGTGTCCGGCGTAACCGAGCTGGCCCGGCAGGGATACGGGCCGGTGGCTGCGCTGGTTTGCTTTGCGGGCATCATCGCCCCCACCCTGCATCTGGCAGCCATCTGGTATATCGCCTCCGCGTGCTGCCTGCGCAGGCGTTGGCCTGCCGTCCACCGCGTGGCTGTGCTGATCGAGATGCTGGAACCCTGGAACCTTGTGCCCGTTTATGCCATCGCGACCGTGGTGGCGGTGGTGAAGCTCGACATGATGGGTACGGTGGACTGGAAGGCAGGTGCCCTCTGGATCCTCGTGCTGTCGCTGTGCTCGCTCTCCGCTGCCCAAGCTTTTGACCGCGAACTCGTCGAAGAACGCCTGGAGGCCCTGAAATGACAGACACCGCACGCCTCCAGTGGGCGCAGGCCATGGTCGTCACCGGAATCGTCCTCTACGTGCCAGCGAATGTGCTGCCGGTCATGACGATGAGCATCGTGGGAACAGTCGAGCCGCTAACCGTGCTCGGAGGAGTCGAGGAGCTTTATGATTCCGGCCTCTGGCCGATGGCAGCGGTGGTTTTTCTCGCAAGCATCGTGGTGCCGTTTCTCAAGCTGGTCAGCCTGAGTTGGATCTTGTTCATGCACGGAAAGCCGGTCCTGCAACGGCAGCGGAGCACCCTTCGGCGGATCGTTCACTCGATCGGGAGCTGGTCGATGGTTGATGTGTTCCTCCTGGCAATCCTCGCCGCAGTCGGGCAACTCGGCGCCTTGGCCGGGGTCAAAGCCGAGCCCGGAGGATTCTTCTTCGCCGCCGTCCTCGTCTGCAGTCTGATGGCCGCCGAGTTTTACAAACCCCGCATGATCTGGCAAACTAACAGCGAACAAACTCCATGAGCAAATCGGAATACAGAGCAACCGATCACGGCGAAGTCGTGGCCCGCCCCGGCCTGCGCATCTCTTGGGCGTGGCTTTTCCCAATCCTGGCCGCCCTGGCAGCCGGATGGCTTTTCTGGTCGGACTGGAAGTCGCAGGGGCCGGAAATCGAGATCGAATTTGCCGCCGCCCCGGGAATCGAACCGGGCAAGACGAGCCTCATCTATCGCGGGGTCGTGGCCGGCACTGTGAAAAGCGTGCTCCTCGATGAAAAACTCCAAAAAGTCGTGGTCAGCGTACGCCTGAAGGCTTTTGCTTCCGAACTCGCCCGGGAGGGGACGCTATTCTGGATTGACCAGCCGGTGATCGGGCTCGGGCGGACGTCCGGCATCGAATCACTCATCCAGGGTAATTCATTGAAAGCCAGGATAGGATCGGGGCCGCCCGCCCGCCATTTTATCGGCAGCGAGGTCGTCCCTCTTTCCCAACTCGAAGAGCCTGGCTTGATCCTCACCCTGAGGTCCGTGGCCGCTCCGTTCCTCGACCGTGGATCGCCGGTCTATTACCGTGGAGTGATCATCGGGGCCGTGCGTGGAAAAGCTCTTGATGCCAACCACAAGCCGGTCCTGAGCATCATGGTCGAAAAACAATTCGCCGACCTCGTGAGCAACAACTCACGCTTCTGGTCGCTGCCGGCTGCCGCGGTGAAGCTTGGTGCGGGCACGCTGCAGATCGACCTTGGCGGACTTAAGTCGCTCCTGCTTGGCGCTGTCACTATGGACTGCTTCGGCGAGCCGGGGGCGGCCGCGAAGCAGGGCGACGAATTTGACCTCTGCGCCAATGAGTTTGCTGCGCGGGTCGGCGGATCGCCGATCCATGTTACGTTTGCGGAGGGCTTCGGACTAAGTCCAGGCATCACAGAACTGCGCTACCTCGGCATACCGGTCGGCCTCGTCGAGTCGGTCGCCGCCGATCTTTCCACCGGAAAAATTGATGCCACGGTCCGCCTGGCAGCCGGATATGAGAGCCTGCGTGGTGATGGAGCTTCCTTCACTCTCGTTCGTCCACGCGTAACGCTGGAGGGGATTTCCGGAATTGAGACGCTCATAGCGGGAATCTACATCGACTGCGTGCCGGGCGATGCCTCACGGCCTGCCGACCGCTTTATCGGGCGCAACTCCACCGAGGCGATGGCACAGGAAAAGGGGTTTACTGTCTCGCTCCACGCAAAGGAAATTCCGACAATCGAGAAAGGCTCTCCTGTCCTCCTGCGCGGGATTATCGTGGGCACGGTGAGAGACAAGACCTTCGACAAAGACAACGAGCCGTCGCTGACGGTCGTGATCCGGCGCGAATTTGCAGGCACGCTCACCGCGAATGCGAAATTCTGGCGTGTTCCAGCGACGTCGGTTGCGGCCGGCCCTGGAGTGCTGAATGTCGAGGTGTCCAGCATCCAAACGCTTTGGAAAGGCGGGGTGGAGTTTGACGTCTTTGGAGCCCCTGGTGAAGCAGCCAAGGAAGGGGCGCAGTTCGAGCTTTTCGCCAACGAGCGCTCCGCACGCGCCGGCTCCCCTCCGATCCATATTGAATTTTTAAACGGTCAGGGGCTGCTCGCAGGGCAAACTCAGCTCCGCTATCTCGGCATCCCGGTCGGGATCGTCGAGGATGTGAAGCCTATCGAGGGCAAAGTTCTGGTCACCGCCCGACTGGACTCCGGCTATGACATGCTCCGCCGGAAAGGCTCGGGCTTTTCTCTGGTGCGTCCCAGAATTTCCCTTCAAGGCGTGAGCGGGCTGGAGACATTGGTGAGCGGGGTCTATATCGAATGCACGCCCGGAGCCCAGGGCCCGCTCGCGGATCGCTTCTGCGGCGTTTCGCCTCAGACGGCCGAAGATGAAGCGGCTCAGCGCACGGGGTTCGAGATCGTGATTCAGACTCCCTCGACGGGCATCGACGTCGACGCCCCGGTCCTGTATCGCGGAGTCCAGGTGGGAAAAATCCTGCGCAAAGTGTTGGCTGCAGACGGAGCGAGCGTCGGGCTGATCGCCTCAATAGACCGCCAGCACGCTTCGCTCCTTCGCGATAACACACAATTCTGGGAAGCTGGCGGAGTGCGGGCCTCGCTCGGGTTCCTCGGCATCAAAGTCCAAACGGGATCGCTCAAATCCCTCGCGCTCGGCGGCATCGAGTTCTCGACCCCGAGCGGAAAAAATCCGGGGGAACGAATCAAGCCCGGGCACGTCTTTACGCTCGGAGCCGCCCCGCCAAAGGGCTGGATGAAGTAAATGATGCGACGTCAGGGGATGCCCGACATGCGCAGGGCCTCGGCATAGCTGGAGTTTTTTGTAAGGAGGCCTGCCAGATACGGGTCGCGACGGGGGAGTGCAGCGAGTCCGGAGAGGTTGGCCGGCTTTTCCAGGCGCGAGAAAATCGCGCGCGCTATCTTGGATCGTGGGACGCTCTTCTCTCCGTAGCCACCGGGTTTGTTGCTCGACCAGAACCGGACGGAATCGACCCCGTCTTTTGATTCTAGCCCGAGAAAGATGACCGAATGTCCGTGCTCATTCTGCCCGACGGAATCGGTCCAGAAGATTTTCAGAAAGTCCCCCGGCCTCGCTTCCTCGAACGAGGTGAAATTCCTTCCAAGCCCGAGTTCAAAAAAGAGGCGTGGCGTTCCGGGCCCGTTGGCATTCCATCGTCCCCACGCCCCCTCGCCATCGGCCAGCCTCAACGGGAGCAGGGCCGCCCACTGGTCGCGGTTGATCGGGAGAGTTCCGCGACGCTGCAACTCGCCGAGAGTCTTCAGAAATACCAGATAGGTCGCGCCCGAACAATAGCTCGGAACCGCCCTTCCCGGCTGGATACTGACGTTCTGCAAGCCAATGCGAACCGCCGAGGCAAGGGCTTCGTGCGCCCGGCTGGTCGCCGAATACCCGCCTCCCTGCGGCATGGAGGCGACCTGCTGAAGCACAACATCATTGAAATTGTCGGCGCGAGCGACGAGCGTAAAGGCTATCAGAAAAAGCAAGGATCGCATAACCGCTACCAACGTTGGTTCTTCCAAGAGCGCAAGACGCAATTTTTCTTCCAGCCATTGACAGATACATATAGAATAAGCATCTATATATGTATGAGAACGACATTGAACATCGATGCCGAACTGTTGGCTGAGGCCAGATCGCTGACGGGGAAAAGCGAAAAAACGTCACTGGTCCGGATGGGGCTCGAGGCGCTGATCGAGCGCGAAGCGGCGAGGCGGCTGGCAGCGCTTTCCGGAACCATGCGGGATTTGAAAATCCCGGCGAGGAGACGATCGAAGTTCTCGAAATGATTCTCGCCGACACCTCGGTTTGGATCGAGCACTTCCGGAGGGGTCTTCTCCGGTTTGACGAGGCGTTGCTTCAAAACCGGATTCTGGCCCACCAGATTGTCATCGGCGAACTCGCCGCCGGCAACCTCTCCAACCGGAAGTCCACGCTCGCTTTACTGCGGCGGCTTCCCGCTGTGGAAGCCGCCACGGTGGACGAGTGCCTCGCGTTTCTGGAATCACACCGCCTTCATGGGCAGGGAATCGGCTGGAACGATGTCCAGCTTCTTGCTGCGGCCCGGCTTTCCAAAGTCTTGCTCTGGACCGTTGACAAACGTCTGGCCGCAGCGGCGCAACTTCTCGGCGTCGCGTTTTCCCATGCGAACTGAACGAGTTGTCGGACCCGGAGGCCAAAAGCCATCTGGAATTTCCATGCGAACGAAACGCATTGTTTCCTTGGCGGTCCTGCTCGTGGTCGCATTCTGCGCGACCGCGGTCTTCTGGCTTTCAGGTTGGATGGAAAAGCGTTCGCTCCCACCGTCGGGCGGGCTCTTCATCCCCGGTGAGATTCTGCTCTCCGGCCTGCATTTTTTACAGTCCGACCCGAGGTGGGCGAACGACAATCTGGGGCCTACGAACGACCCGCTCGCCTCAGTCGGTTGCGCGGTCACCTCTGCGGCAATGGTCCTTGCCGGCTACGGCATCGACACCGATCCCGGCCGGCTCAATGGGTTTCTGACTGCCACGGAGAACGGATATACCCCCGAGGGCTGGCTCTATTGGGAAAAGGCGGCGGAAGTGGATCCGGCACTCACTTCCAAACTTCTCCCTCACTACGAGGACAAGCCGTCCTTTTGTCTCATCGACTGCAATCTGCTGTGCGGAAACCCGGTCATCATCCGCCTCCGTTATCCAAGCGGTGTGACGCATTTTATGGTGGTCTGCGGGAAACGCGGATGGGACTATCTCGTGCGCGACCCCGGCCCCGGCGGAAACCGTGGCGTATATCCTCTCAGGGAATTCGGCGGACCGATCGAGGCGCTGAGGTTTTACCGCAAGCCGTGATCTGCATTCCTTGCAATCCGCCGTGTTGCCGGTATTGTTTCCGCCCTTTCATTGACCGATATGAGCAAGAGCATTTTGGATCCGTCCCGGTGGGAATCCGTGGAATTCAGCAACGATGAGATCGCGCGATACTCGCGGCATCTCATCATGCCCGAGGTCACGCTCGAGGGGCAGCGCCGGATCAAGGCGGCCAAGGTTCTTTGCATCGGGGCCGGCGGGCTGGGATCGCCGATCGGGCTTTACCTCGCCGCCGCCGGGATCGGCACGATCGGGCTGGTGGATTTTGATGTCGTCGATTACTCGAATCTCCAGCGGCAGATCCTGCATGGCACAAAGGATGTCGGCAGAAAGAAAATCAACAGTGCGCGCGACCGGATCAAGGAGATCAATCCGAACGTCCAGGTCAACCTCCACGATGCGTTTTTTACCTCGGAAAACGCGCGGGAGCTGGTCGAGCCCTACGACATCGTGATTGACGGCACCGACAATTTCCCGACGCGCTATCTTTCCAACGACATCTGTGTCTTTCTGAAAAAGCCGAACATCTACGGCTCGATCTTCCGCTTCGACGGACAATGCACCGTCTTTGCACCTCACCTTGGGGGACCTTGTTACCGCTGCCTGTATCCGGAGCCGCCGCCGCCGGGGATGGTGCCGAGCTGCGCTGAAGGCGGCGTGCTGGGCGTGCTGCCCGGCGTCATTGGCGTGATGCAGGCGATCGAAGCGATCAAACTGATCGTCGGCATCGGCGAACCCCTCGTCGGGCGCCTCGTGCATTTCGATGCGCTGAAAATGAAGTTTCGCGAGTTCAAGGTGCGCCGGGATCCAAAATGCCCTGTCTGCTCGGAAAGTCCGACCATCACCGAGCTGATTGACTACGAGCAGTTTTGCGGAATTCCGCAGGCGAAGGAAGCCGAAGAGGCTGAGCCGCCGATCCCCGAAATTTCCGCCGTGGAGCTCAAAACCCGCCTCGACCGCGGTGACAATCTGGTTCTCGTGGATGTCCGTGAGAAATTCGAGTGGGAGATCAACCGGATCCCCGGCTCGAAGTTGATCCCGCTCGGCGAGCTCGCATCAAGGATGAGCGAACTTGATTCCACGGACGAGATGGTTTTCATCTGCAAGCTCGGCCCCCGCAGCGGAACGGCTGTCCGCGAACTGCAGAAGGCCGGATTCACGAAGACTTTTAATCTCGCCGGCGGGCTTCGGGACTGGTGGGAGCAGATCGATCCCTCGATGCCCAGATATTGAAGGGACGCAGTTTCGCGCTGGTTGTTCAGTGCGATAATCTCGCGAGGTCCCGGCCTTTGAGAATTCCGGGTCGTCTGCTCAGGGTGAAGATTTGCGAACGGCCGGAGCCACTCGTTCGCCAAGCAACTCGATCGACCGCAGGAGCTTTGCGTGCGGGAGAGCAGCCACATCCATCTGGAAACTGATTCGCGAAATGCCCCCGAGCGCCTGACTGTGCGCGAGAATTTTTTCGGCAACTTCATCCGGATTGCCGACCAGCAGGGCACCGTGCGGGCGAAGAAGTTCATCAAAGCGTGACCGCGTGACCGGGGGCCATCCCCTTTCTTTACCGACCTTAGTGAAGGCTTGGGCATAGCCCGGAAAAAAATCTTCGACGGCCTGTTCGGTGGTTTCTGCAACGTACCCGAGCGCGTGCACCCCGACCTGGAGCTGCGCCGGCGTGTGGCCCGCATTTCGCCCTGCCTCACGGTAAAGCTCGATGAGCGGACGGAAACGCCGTGTCTCACCGCCGATGATCGCCACCATCAGCGGAAGCCCCATAGCACCTGCGCGAACGAAAGACTCCGGAGTTCCGCCTACCCCCAACCAAATTGGGAGCGGGTTTTGGAGCGGTCGCGGATAAATGCCCTGGCCGGTGAGTGAGGCGCGGTGCTTGCCGGACCAGTTCACATTTTCATTCGCGCGGATTTCCAGCAAGAGATCGAGTTTCTCGGCGAATAACGAATCATAGTCCTCCAGCCGCAATCCAAACAACGGAAACGACTCGATGAAAGATCCGCGCCCGACGACGATTTCCGCACGGCCCCGTGACAGAAGATCGAGGGTTGCGAATTGCTGGAACACGCGAACCGGGTCCGCAGCACTCAGCACTGTAACAGCACTCGCGAGACGGATGCGTTGTGTCCGTGCCGCTGCGGCAGCGAGGATGACCGGAGGAGCCGAGTCCAGAAAATCCCGGCGGTGATGCTCGCCGATACCGAAAATGTCGAGGCCCGCGTCCTCCGCATGCACGATGCGATCCACCAGTTGCCGCAGCGCATCGGACGGAGTGTCTGCCACTCCGGCGGCATTGTTCGTAAACGCCGTTGCAAAGCTGTCAATTCCGACTTGCATCACATTTCAACTCACTTCACGGACCTCAAAAACGAGCCAGGGCGCGAGCGGAAGTGTGGACAGGTGTTTCTGCACGGCAGCTGCATTGTTCTCACGGAAGTGAAGGAAGCAATGCCAGGGTTCGACCCCTTGGGGAGTGAGCTGCATATCGAGGACCACGCCGCGCCGGCGGAGATCTTTGATGCTTTCGACTTCGCTGGGAATGAGAGATTTATATTCTTCGTCTGCGGGTTTAGCGCGCGTGACAGTCACCACAAAGCGCTTCTTGGAATCGGCTTCGAAATCGGGAAAATCACTTAATGGCGGCAGGAGAAGAGGAGGTTCGCTGGTGATGCCGCCGAGCCGGTCTCGCAGTGCATCGAGATACTTGGCGCGTTCCTCCGGGCTAATCCGGACAGGGCTCCATGCCACAAAGGGTTTGAGAGGCAGGAAACCATTGAACCAAAATATGCCGTGGTTCACCGGGGCCATGAGAGTTTCAAGCGGGGGATTGAATCCGCGCCCGCCGTAGGCAACCTCGCCACCACCGGTCGTCATGAGCACCAAGGCACGCTTCTGCGAATTGCCGAGGCCATTTTCATAGAGTTTTCCGCCACCATAAATCCGACCCGATGCGAAGACCCGGTCCACCCAGCCCTTGAGGATCGCTGGCATTCCGAACCACCAAAGCGGATAGCTGAAAATGAGCATGTCGCAGGCTTCCAACCGTTTGATTTCCTTTTCCAAGTCTGGCGCGAAACCGCCCACCTCGGTGGCATAGGCTTCCTCGACCTGCTGTTTCAAATAATCCGGATCCTTGACACTGGTGAAATTCCGGCGGTCGGAAACGGGATTGAACCTCTCCGCGTAAAGGTCGGCGAAATCCACCGTGTGACCTTGCGCCTTAAAGGTTGCCTCGGCTTGGCGCGCCAGAGCACTGCAAAAGCTTTTCGGTTCGTGGTGGGCGTGGACGATAAGGACTTTCATGGTTTTCCTCCAGGGCGGACTCGTGAGCCGCAGGGTGGGAGTTGAGTGTGATTCATATGGCACTGCTTGATTGTGTTTTATGCTTTGAGACGATTCGGTCGCACCGTCAAACCAATCTTCAGGAAACATATGATGAAATTGCCTTGCCACGGCTTCGCTATGGAGTTCGACTTTCCGGCGTGGCGAGAGTTGACAATTTTCTGAAACGTCCAAAAGCCAGATGCCGGATCACGCCTGTTCAATGCTGGCAGGTGCCCGGCTATGCCCTGCTATCCGCCGAGACAATTTGTTGCAACCCACAACCATCGAGCCAAAAGCAAAATGCGGGCACCCAGCTCCCCCTGTTCGGTCGAGCTACCAAAGCATGATCCCCAACGGTTTGCTGAAGCTCTTGATTTGTCCCCTGACGGGGCAACCGCTCCGGGAGGCCACCAGCGAAGAGCTGAAAGCGTTCGACGAAGGATTGACTGAAGGCCTGATTCGCGAGGATGGTCTGGTGCTCTACCCCGTCCGCGACGAAATTCCGCTGCTGGTTCCCGGCGCCGCGATTTCGCCCAAGGCGTGATTTTCTCTGTGCTCCCTGTGATCTCTGTGGTTGATTTGCCAGACTCATGACCGACCTCGAACGCATCCGACATTCCTGCGCGCACGTGCTCGCCACCGCGATTTTGAAAATCTGGCCCGAGGCACAGTTTGCGGCCGGCCCGCCGGTCGAGAACGGGTTCTACTACGACGTCGAGCTCCCGCACCGGATCTCTCCGGAGGACTTCGCGCGGATCGAGGAAGAAATGAAACGCGAGGTCAAGGCGAACCATGTTTTCGAGCGGGTCGAGGTCTCGCGCGGAGAGGCGGTCGCGATGGCCGAACGCGGGGAACTCGCCGCCCTCGGGCAGCGCGAAGAGGCGTCGAAGTTCAAGCTCGATATCGTCACCAACATCCCGGATGGCGAGGTCATCACTCTCTACCGCAACGGCGAATTCACCGACCTCTGCGCCGGCCCGCACGTCATGCGCA
>CAZSDC010000044.1:0-18796 GCA_964605515.1 uncultured Chthoniobacter sp. | reverse complement strand
CGCGGCCAAATATCCAGAACCAGATCCGATTGGCTGCGTTTTTTGCAAACGGGGAATTCGGAGACGACAAAAGCCATTGCGCAAAGACCTCACGGGGGTCGGTCTCAGGGTTGAGCTTGACGCTGGCCCCGTCCGGCAGCCGGGCGGAGGCAATCGGGGGGGCGTCGCCGGGCGGAGGGCTGAAGAAAACGATTTCCTCTTTCCATTCCCCGGTCTTCTTGAACCCGACACGCGAGAAGAAAACCGCGAGGTCGGCCCGTTTTTCCGGGGTCCAGTTTGCGGTGCGTTCGCCCATGAACGTCAGCGCCGCAGCCGCTGCCAGCGCGGAGGGTTCATGGCTGCCGGCCGTGCGCAGGAAGTTCACGGGCGGGTCGCGGAAGTTGCTTCCCTCGGCGGTCAGCAGCTTCTGCGCGAATTCCGAATACGGCATGTTCTGGCGGATGCTGGCGCGGATCCACCCGTCGTAGGCTTGGGCAGCATTCGGCCAGAGGTTGACCGGGAACTCGGATTTGACCCGCAGGATGTCCCCCCACTTCATTCCCCAGTAATCCGCAAACTCCGGCCGGTTGAGCAGGCGGTCGATCAATGCTTCGCGCTTCCCGGGGTTTTTGTCGGCCAGGAATTCCACCGCTTCCTCCCGTGTCGGCAACGTCCCGATGGTATCAAGATAGACCCTGCGCAGAAAAACCTCGTCCGAACATAGTCTGGCCCGCGAAATCCCCGCCGTTTTCTGTTTCGTCGCGACCAGGGTGTCGAGCGTTGCGGAGAGGGGCGGAGCAAGCCGCGCCTGCGAGTCCTTCTCGAAAGGGACGATAGCCGGCGCGGTCGCGGCCGGGCAGACCGCGATTCCCATCGCCAAAACAAGAACCGTGCGCAGGAACATAACTCAATATATGCGGGAGTGGCTTCCGCCGCAACAAGCCGTAGGGATTGAACCGTGCGCCTCTTCGAAAGTTGCAAAATGCATGGGCTTCGGTCCCGTTTGCTGGCAGGGTTCCGTTTTCTCAGTTTTACTTGCGCCCGGCAATCAAGGGAGGAATACGTCTTTCAGAGTGAAGGGAACAGTGACTACCGATTTTGGTGTCGCGAGATAAATAACCAGAAAGGCAGTATCAGGGAGCTTCGTTTGAAAGTTGTAAGTTTTACTCTCTTTGGTCTTTCTGTTCCCCGACGAACTCCATCCGTTCCCTTTGATCTTGTTCCCGCATTCATCTTGGAACTCCACGTCCGCCACCATTTCTTTCGGATCTTTCATTTGCACGGTGATACTATTCGGCCCGCCCCCAATATTGAACATTTCCCCGAAAGCCCCCGCTATTGCCTCTCCAATATTTGCTTTGGGATTCTTTTTCGCTTCTTCTGCTTGCTTTGCCTTTTCGGCATCGGCCTGTTCTTTTGTATAAGCGACTATTTCAATTCCCGCCTCGCTCAATGCCGCCGCTGTGATGGGCTGGCCTCCATATTTTTGGAAGTTTCCGATCTTCACGATTGAATCCGGATCATTCTTCGGCACAAGCAAGTCAGCCTCGCCGGTCAGTTCTTTGATCACGGTTGCTTTTCGCGCGGGATTTTTCAAATTCACGCTCAGTTCCCAGCTTTGTTGGCTCTGCCCGTTTTTCTTCACAAACTCATTCTTCTGTTTCTCACGATCAACCAGGTCGCGACCGGTATCATCCACAGCCGTGTTGATCACCGTTCGTATGGATTCCGCATCGGTAACAGAGTCGCCCAAGAGCTTGATTTTCACCTCGAGGCCCGCAAAAAACTGGCCGGTGGTTCGGGAATCTTTCACATCTCCAAGTTGGGTCTGAACCTGGGCATCTGCAGATCTGACAATGACAAAGGCGAATATGGCTATAAAACGCAAAGGGAGGCGCATGGAGGATTATTGTGTATTCCGGGTATATGTCAGATCAAGAACTATGACCTGAGTGGGGACGGTAAACAGGACAAGGGTGTCGGCTCTTATTTTTGACATGAAGAGTGCAAGGGATGCGGCACATCATCGAAAATTCGCGACTTTGTGCGACCGCACGTGTTTCATCTAATAGTCATGTCGGACTCCCGCAGCGCTACTTTCCCCCTCCTTAAAACGATCGAACATCCCGGTTGGCTGGAGTCGCACGTAACCATCGAAGGGCCGGCAAGCAACGGGAAATTCCAGCAGGCGCGGGAACAGTTGCCGGGAGGGATGGAAGCGACGGTCCTTGGGGTGGACCTTTTCGGGACCGGGGAGGAAATCGCGGAAATGGAGGAGGTCGTGTCGCGGTCCGGCATTGCCGCCCCGGTTACCTCTGTCATCTCCACGGCACCTGACGGAGGAGGCATGCAAGTCTTCGCGGCCACAGGAGTTGAGCCCGTTCCTCTCGTTTTGCGGGACCGCTTGCGTGGTTACCTCATCGAGGCAGGCGGGGCGACCCACTGCTTTCTGGGCGGGCTCCTGCCCGACGACCCGCGAGCCTCGCGAGGGGATCAGACACAGGATGTCTTTCGTGCCATCGAGGAAACTCTCGCGCTGGTCGGCATGGGCTTCGAGCACGTCGTCCGCACGTGGTTCTACAACGAAAAGATCCTGGAATGGTATCCGGAGTTCAACGCCGTCCGCACAGAGTTTTTCCAGCGCCATGCCATCCGGAGAATGCCGGCCAGCACGGGAATCGGCGCACCCAATCGCGCAGGGACAGCCCTTGTGGCGAAGGCCCTTGCGGTGCGTCCTGGTGCCGGTGAAATCCGCATCTGCCGCTCCCCGCTGCAATGCGATGCCTTCGCGTATGGCAGTGCATTCAGCCGCGCCATCGAGGTCTCGGATTCCTGCTCCCGCACGCTCTATGTTTCCGGGACGGCAAGCATCGAGCCCGGCGGACAAAGCGCCCACCAGGGAAATCCCGCCGCCCAGATCGAACTGACGATGGACGTCGTGCGCGCAATCGTGGATGAAGCCGGAATGCAACTCGCTGATACCACCCGCGCAATCGCCTACTTCCGCGATCCTGCACACATTCCTCTCTGGGATCGGTTTTGCCCGCCCGGCCTTCCGTCGGTTTCTCTCGGCTGCCACGTCTGCCGCGACGATCTCCTCTTTGAGATCGAACTCGACGTCGCAGCACGTCCTTCGTAGTGCCTTGCCGGTTTGCTGGAGGGCGCGGCACTGACCGGTCGGCTGCCGTTTCGAAAAATGACGCCTACGGTCGATTGACCGTATGCTTCCCGAGCACGCAGTCCAGGCGGCCGTAGATGTCAGGAGGGATATAGCGGTGGAGGCGGCCGGCAGGCCCACCGGCTTCGATTTCCTCGCACCCCAGACTGATCTGCGCGTAATAAGTGGATTCTCCCGACTTCCAAAGCAGGAGGTAGTCCGCGTGGAATTTTCCGCACGGGTCGTCTCCGCCGCCGGGAGAAAACGGATTTCCTGGGTAAAATAACGCCCTGAGTTCCGCGATCTCAGTTTTGCTCATCTCCAGGGGACGCTTGTAGAAACTGAAATTTCCGACACGCATCACATCGCTCTTTGCATTTTCTTTTGCGAACAAGGCCGGTTCGGTCTTTGGATTCGGAAGCCCCTCGAAGACCTGCAAGTCCGGAGTCGCGGAGACCGCTTTCCGGAACAGCTCAGTTTCCGATCCACCAAAGAAACTCGCTAGCGGGCGAGCCGCCGCTGCTGCCACCTCTCCTTGCCGCAGATCCGGCTCCGCAGCCTGCAGGGGCAGCAAAGCCAGGACAAGAAGCATTCCCAATGCCCAGCCATTGCCGCCATGGCTTCGAGGCGCCCAACCCCTGAGGCACGGGCATCCTGACCATGCGTTCACGGACTGCTTCACGTGGACAGGGTGCACACAACACAAGGGGTTGATTGCGCGGCGGGAGCATTTTGCTGGTTTTGGGTGTATCATGTATGTGGGAGGAGAGTGGGGCTGCTATTCTGCGGCGCATCCGATTTTTTCGAGGAGGCGGGGGATGGCGACATGCCGCTGGACGAGGTCCTGGATGCGCTCGATTTTTTGGATGTCTCCGGGAAGGGTTTTGACGGTCATCGAGTGGATCCGCTGGGCGATTGTGTAGCTGTCCATCGGCGAGAGGATCACGGGAAGGGTCGTCTGGCCGAGCATCTCGAGCAGCCGGGCATGCGGGCGCAAGCCGTCGGAGAGGACCAGGCCGGCGAGAGGCCCGCCATCCGGGGCCATCGACCGCGAAAGCGCGGCCAGGACGACGTCTTCCCGGTCCCCGGGAACCACGAGCAGGGTGCCGTCTTTGACCCCGTGAAAAAGGTTCGCGGAGCTGACCGCGCCGATCACGACCTGTCGGCTGTGGCGTCGGCTCTCGGATTCGTTGTGAAGAAACTGTCCGCGGATGTGTTCGCGGATTTGCTGGAGCGTCGGCTCGGCCAGCATGTCTTCCATGGGCACGATCCCGAGGAGTTCGAGGCCGAGGCGCTCGAATCCCCGTCCCGCAAAATCCGCGATGTAATCGAGCTTGGCGGGATGAACCTTGTTCATCACGACCCCGATGACTTCGACTCCTTCCCGGTCGAAGAGTGCCTTGTTCAAGGCGGCCTCGTCAATCGGGCGTCCGATCCCGCCCGGTGTCACAAGCACGACTTTGCTGGCCAGCAGCTTTGCCACACTCGCGTTCGAGAGGTCGAATGTCGACCCGACTCCGGCATGTCCGGTTCCTTCGATGATCGCGAAATCCTTCTCCCAGCAGGCCCGGTCGAACGAATGCTGGATCCGCTTCGCCAGCGTCTCGTGGTTCGACTGGTTGATATACCGCCGCGTGAAATCCGGCTCGACCGCGATCGGGCTCATGTCCTCGATTGGCACCTGCGTGCCGAACGTGTCGCGGATCAGGACACTGTCCTCGTCGATACGCTTCCCATCCACTTCAGTGAACCGCTGGCCGACGGGCTTTATAAAACCGATCCGGTTGAAGCGGGGCCGGAGGCTGGCGTAGAGGCCGAGAGCCACGGTCGTTTTTCCCGTGTTCTGCTCGGTCGCCGCAATGAAAATCCGGGGGGTGGATGTGTTCACGCGCCTTTATTCAGCTCGCTCGGGATACAATTTTCGATACTCGATTGCCTGCAGACCGACCAGCGCGGCCATGCAGACAATTTCTTCGGTGGTCGCGCCTCGCGAGAGGTCTGCCGCCGGCCGCGTAAGCCCGAGAATCAACTGGCCAAATGTTCTCGCTGCCGCGAGGTGGTGGATCAACTTCACCGCGATGTTCCCGCTGTTGAGGTCGGGAAAGATGAGGACATTCGCCTTTCCGGCCACCAGGCTTGGCCCCATCTTCTTCTCCGCCAGCACCGGGTCCAGCGCCGCGTCAGCCTGCATCTCACCGTCCACCGCGATCTCCGCGCCGAGCTTTGCGGCGAGCTGCCGCGCCAGCTCGGTTGCACCGGCAACTTTTTCCGTGGAAGCCGTGCGCGCGCTCCCCTTGGTCGAAAAGCTCAGCAGCGCAACCCGCGGCCGCCGCCCGAAAACCTGCCTCGCCACCAGGCCGGTCTGGACGGCGATCGAGGCGAGCTGCTGCATCGTGGGATCGGGCACGACTCCGGTGTCGGCCAAAAAAATTACGCCGTCGTCGCCGTAAGATTTTTTTTCCAGCTCCACAATCGTGCAGCTCGACACGACCTCAGCATGGGGCAGTGGCTTGATCAGATGGAGCAGAGGGCGCATAAAAATCCCGCCGTAGGAACTCACCCCGCCGACCACCGCGTCCGCAAGCCCGTATTGCACCATCATCGCGGCGAAGTAATTATGGTTCGTCATCATGGCCCGGCTGTCCGTAACACCCAGGTTCTTGTAGCGGTCCAGGCGTTCCAGCCGTTCGCAGAAAACCGGGAGGTCGGAGGACGTTTCCGGATTTATCATCGCCACGTGGTCGAGGTCCACGTTTTCGGCGGCGGCCACGCGCTCGATCTCATCCCGCTTCCCGAGAAGGATCGGGACGCCAAGATCCCGCTCGTAAAACAGTCGCGCCGCGCGTATCACTCGCGGGTCGTCCCCGTCCGGAAACACGATCCGCTTCGGATGGCGCTTCAGCTTTGCAAAAACCGAATTGATAAAACTCATGTCCGTGAAATCCGCCAACAGGCTGGAGAAGAATCCTGCCGGAGACAAGGAGAACATCGCGCATCTCCGCGCAACGATCCCCTTCACATGAACACCCCCGACCGCCTCGGAAAAATCCAACTCGCGTTCATCGTGCTGATCCGATTCGTCCTGGGAGGAACATTTCTTTTTTCCGGTGCGATCAAGGCAGGTGCCAGCGAGGAGTTCGCCCTCGCCCTCGCGCCGTTCAGCATCCTTCCGGAATCCTGGATCGGGCCATTTGCTGTGACCCTCGCCTGGACGGAAATCGCAGCCGGCCTGCTGATCCTGCTGCCAAGGGTCCACCGCCTTGGATCGGCGCTGATCCTTTGCCTCACGCTCCTATTTATCGGAGCCCTCACCTGGGCGCTCACGAACGGCCTCATCGTGAGTTGCGGGTGCTTCGGCGGTGACGGGACGCCTTCCGCCGCCGCCATGCAATGGGCGATTCTCCGCGACGTCGGCATCGCGAGCGCTGCGGCGCTCACCCTTGTCTTCCGACCCCGCACTAATACCTGAGGATCTTATCGAGAAATCTCCGCGTCTCCGGAGTCCCTGGATTTGTAAAAAATGTCCCGGCTGGCGCGCATTCCTGAATTCCGCCACCGGCCACGAATGCGACAAGGTCGGCAGACTGCCGGGCAAACCCCATCTCGTGTGTGACCAGGATGATGGGCTTGCCGAGATCGCGGAGCTCGGAGATCACGTCCAGGACTTCCGCCGTCATCTCGGGATCGAGCGCGGAAGTTGGTTCGTCGAGCAGGAGAAATTTTGGCTCGATCGCCAGCGCCCGCGCAATAGCCACCCGCTGCCGTTGCCCGCCACTCAGCAGACCGGGTTGCTTGTCGGCATGCGCGCCGAGTTGGAATCTCCTTAGCACATCGTCCGCGCGCGCTGCGGCATCGGATTTGGAAAGGCCGTGCACCTCGACAAGGGGAAGCAACACGTTCTCCCTCGCGCTGAGGTGGGGAAAGAGATTGTAGGCTTGGAAAACTGTCCCGATCGTCCGGCGATAGATCCGCAGGAAGTCCTCAGAACGTCCAAGGGCGTTGCCATCCACAAGGATCGCGCCGGAGTCCGGGCGGTCGAGCCCTGCCAGCAGCCGCAGCAGCGTGGATTTTCCACCGCCCGACGGACCGATGAGCGCGAGAACGTGAGCGAACTCCGCCTCGAACGACACATCGTAGAGAACGCGGTTCGTCCCGAACGCCCTGGTCACGTTTCGAAGCTCAACTCTCATAGCTGACCTTGCGTTCCAAATATTTTGTCCAGAGCGAGACCGGGAGCGTGAGCAGCAAGTAGCAGGCGCCAAGCGGGAGATAGGCCTCGAAGGTCGAGTAGGTCGCGGAGTTCACTTGCTGGGCCGCAAAGGTCAGCTCCGAGACGCCGACGATGTAAAGCAGCGACGAATCCTTGATGAGCGAAGAAAACTGCCCGGCCAGCGGCGGCAACGTCTGCCTCAGCACCTGAGGAAAAATCACCAGCCGGTAGGTCTGTGCCGGAGTGAGCCCGATCGCCCGCGCGGAATCCCACTGCGAACGGCCCACGCTCTCGATCCCGGACCGGACGACTTCCGCAATGTAGGCCCCGCTGAAAAGCGACAGGATCAGTACTCCGACCGGCAGGCGGTCGTTCCATCCGAGCTTGTCGGCGACCCCGTAGAATCCGAACAGGACGAGGAACATCAGCGGCAGCCCTCGGATCGTCTCCACATAAAATACCGCCGAGTATCTCAGGGGCAGAAACGCGCTCCGCCGCGCCAGCGCCGCTCCCACGCCAAATACCGTGCTCAGGACCAGCGCCGCCGCCGAGATGCCGACTGTCGTCAGCCATCCGTTGAGAAAAACCGCCCGGTAGCCCCAGACCTTTTTCCAGTCGCCGACGGAACTGGAAAAGATCCAGAAACACACGGCGGAATACAGCGCCAGCAACCCGAGCGCGGTCGCCGCCTTCGCCCACGCAGGCGACGGCTTGTCGGTCCGGTCAAACAAAAATTCCATCGCCCACACACAGAATCATTTTGCCGCATTGCGCAAGGCGGCATTTTGCTGCTCACAGGTCATGCGGCGGCACTGCGCGAGGAGGGCAGAGGCAGAATTTCCGGCGGCGCGGAGTTCGCGGATGCTTTGACCGGCGGCGCGCTTGGAGAGGCGGCGGCCGGCAGCGTCGAGGATGAGAGCGCAATGGAACCAGCGGGGAGGGGTTTGGCCGAGCGCCTCGTGAAGCAGGATCTGACGGACGGTCGACGTGAGGAGGTCGGCTCCGCGTACGACCTCGGTGATCTGGAAATCGTCCACGACGACGGCGAGTTCGTAGGCTGGGATATTGTCGCGGTTCCAAATGACAAAGTCGCCGAAATCCTGCAGGGCGGTCTTTTCGATCGCACCGAAATTTCCGTCTTGAAACCGGATCCTCCGGTTATCGGGAACACGGAACCTCCAGTTAATACCGGCCGGAGAGTCGAAGGAAAGCGACTCCGCGGGATCGCGGCGCCAATCGGGCGGAAACACGGGCTCCTCCGCGTGTGGGGCGGCCGTGGAAGCGGCCACGTCCTTGCGTGAACGCTCACAGGGATAGATCCAGCCTCCGTCGCGAAGCCTGCGCCAGGCATCGAGATAAATCCCGCGCTTCGCGCTTTGATACACCGGCTCGCCTTCCCAGCTGATGCCGAGCCAGGCAAGATCTTCGATGGCCGCCCGCGCATAGTCCGCGCGGCACCGGTGCTCATCAAGATCCTCGATGCGCAGGATGACGCTGCCACCGGCATCGCGGGCGCGCAGGAAGGCTGTCCAGAATGTCGCGGCGTGGCCGAGGTGGAGGTAGCCGGTTGGCGTCGGTGCAATACGTCCGAGATACGACGGATTCACGCCGCTCGCGCAGCGGCAGATTTCGGCCCCTCCTCTGGCTCGGTGCTCCAGTTGGCGAAGATCTCCCCGTCTTCAAAAAGTTCCTGCGGATGGATGGCGTGGCGGGGCCTCGCCAGAACGCCGCGGTCGGCATACTCAGGTTGGCAATCCAGGCAGTAGGCGGCGAGTTCGCAGGCGATCCAGCGGCTGTCGCGGTTCAACAGGTGGCCGACAAAATGATCCGGGCTCTCGCGGAAATGGGACATCGTCCAGCGGCCGAGGAAACTCGCCTCCAGCATCCGGGCAGCCGTGAGGAGGGAGTCGTATTTTGTGCCGGCCTGAGAGCGGGCCGTTTCCGCGATCCGCAGTCCGAGCGCCTGCGTGCATTTGCGGGGCTTGCGGAAAAATATCTGTGTTTTGGGATCCGCGAAATAGCGGTCGAGCGATGTCTTGACAACCCCTTTGCCGCCCGATGCCTCAACGCATTCATTTTCCCCGGTGACCACCACCACATGCGAAACATGGATATCGCTGAGCCGGGACCAACGGGTGAAGTGCGCAATGCCGACCGAAAGCTGCGATGAGCCGGTTTGGGTGAACCCGATGAAGCCGGGCTTGTAGTTGTCGCCATACGCGGGCTCCAAGGACTGAACGCAAAGCCGGGGGCGCGCGAGACGGCTGGTATCCAGACGTTTCATGATGGATAAACAAAATCAGATAGACGGCTTTTGGACAAGACCAACAAGTCGCCTGCGCCCTCAACGCTTGCCGGAGCCCCGATCGGGCGGTGGCTTTACGCGTTCCTGAAAAATAATTCCTTGAGGGGAAGAAAAACGTCTTCCGGCTGGAGGTTGCTCATCGAGGCATCGGATGGCACGCGGTAGCCGGCAGGTTTTGGAAGCTGGATGACGATATGTCTGTCCCTGTCGGCCAGCGGGCCCACCCGCGCGTCGCCGGGCGAGCAGTGGAGCAGGGCGACCGTCGGGGTGCCAAGGGCAAACCCGAGATGCATGATCCCGGTGTCCGTCGAAACAAGGCACCGGCTACGTTCCAGCAGCGCCGCGGACTGCGGCAGGGGCAGGCTCCCGACCACGTCAAAGAACGGAATGTTCCGACGTCCGGCAGCCAAGGAAAATTCGCCGGCTTTGTTCCGGTGATCAGGACCCCCAAGCAGAAAGATCGGCCCGATTCCCGCCCCATGCGCAAGCTCGGCCAGCTTGAGAAAATGCCCGACCGGCCAGTCGCGGTAGGGGCCGCCTCCGCCGCCAAGCTGAAATGTCACCCCGGGCCGCAGCGGAAACCCCATTCCCGCCAAAGTCCCGTCCAGGGCCTCGCGATCCTCCCCGGCAACCTCATAAACCATCCGCACCTCCGCAGTCGCCGCTCCAACCTCGGCGGCGACACGAACCGCCTGGACCGCAAGGTGTGCCCGCCGAAGCCCGGCATCGTCAATGTTTCGGGCGCAAAGCCACGGCATCTCAGTCCGCCACGCCAAACCGACCGTGGCATCCGGCACCAGCATATAGCCCAGGCACCGCGCCTCGGGATCATGGCAGCTCAGATACAGCACTGCATCCCATGGCCCTTGCTTCCTAAGTGCCCACCAGAGCGCCAGAAAAGCGTGAGGACCCTTCCGTAAAAAATGTAGTTTTTTCAGAAGCGGGTTATGCCGGGCAATATCCTTTCGCCGGTGATGCACGACCGCTTCGATGTGGATCCCCGGATACCGCGCAGCCAGCGCGCGGATCCCGGCGGAGTCTAGCAGCGCATCGCCAAGCCCGGCCGTGGAGAAGACCAGCACACGGCTTTCCAGCCCCAGGCGAATCGGCCTGTCCAACGGAGGTCTCCATCTTGTTAGAAGCCGGAAGACCGCATTGTAGGCCAGCAGATTGACGGAGGAGGAGAGGCTGAGCTTGCCCTTCCTTTTTCCGGGACTGGCCACAGCCGCTAGCGGACGACGGACTTGCCGTCGGAGGAGGATCGACCCTGCGCCGGAACGAGGACGTGGTGGTATTTCGGAATGCCATGCCTCAGCATTCGCGTGTAAGGACCATTTACCGTCTGCGGGTTATACATGTCGCGACGGTTTTCAAGTGTCGTGCAGGATGCCAGCGACAACGCCGCCAACGCGAAAAGGGCGAGGGAAAGTTTCACGGATGCCAGATAACCGCAGATGCTTGCCGGATGTCAATTGTAGAGCAACAGCCCCGAATGGCTAAATCCGCTTTTCGAGCGTGTGGATTTGCCGGGCCATCTTGGCGACGAGGGCAGTCCAGCCGGTCTGGTGGCTGGCTCCGACGCCGGCGCCGTTGTCGCCATTAAAGTATTCGTTGAAGAGGAGGAGGTCGCGCCAGTGCGGATCGTTCTGGAAAATGTCTACGCCGCCATTAAACGGACGGCGTCCGTCGCTGCCGCGAGCGAAGATCCCGACGAGACGGCGCTCGAGTTCGAGGGTGATATCCCAAAGGTTCATTTCGACGCCGCTGCCGGTGGGAAATTCCACCTTGAATGTGTCTCCGAAATAGAACGCGAATTTTTGGAGAGCCTCGATGAGCAGGTAGTTCATCGGCATCCAGACCGGCCCGCGCCAGTTCGAGTTGCCGCCGAACATCCCGACCGGGCTGTCGGCCGGGGTGTAGCAGAGGGTCTCGGTTTTTTCGCCCTCGGTGAACGTGTAGGGATGGTCTTTGTAGATGCGGGAGAGCGCGCGGATGCCATGGGGCGAGAGGAATTCCTCCTCGTCGAAGAGCCGCTCGCAGATCCGCCGCAGGCGCTCGGGCGGAACGAGCGAGAAGAGGAGCCGGCCGTCCACTTCGCGCCCGATGTGATGGAGCTGTTCGAGCAGGTGCGGACGGTGGTGGGCAAACCAGTCAATGCGCTTGCAGAGGAGGGGAAACTGCCGGGCGGTCTCCGCATCAAAGCTCTCCACCGCAAAAAGCGGTGTGAGGCCGGCGATCGAGCGCGTCTTCAGATAGGCGGTGGAGCCGTCGGTCCGCTTCAGCACGTCGTAGTAAAATCCGTCCTCATCATCCCAGAGGGCGAAGCCCCCCGAACCGACAGCATTGACCGCGGCCGCGAGGTAGATGAAGTCGTTGAGAAATTTGTCTGCGATGTCCTCGTATTCGGGTTCGGTCTTCGCAAGCTCGATCGCGATGTTGAGCATGTTGAGGCAATACATCGCCATCCAAGCCGTGCCGTCGCTCTGCTCGATTTTGCTTCCGTCGGGGAGTGGATACCGCCGGTCAAAGACCCCGATATTGTCGAGGCCGAGGAACCCGCCCTCGAAGACATTGTCTCCGGTCTGGTCCACGCGGTTCGCCCACCATGAATACCCGAGGAGCAATTTGTTAAATGCCTTTTTCAGGTAGGAAACATCCCCCTTTCCAGTCATCCCGCGCTCGATGGAATAGATCCGCCAGCTTGCCCATCCGCCGATCGGCGGGTTGGCATCCGAGAGCGCCCACTCGTAGGCAGGCTGCTGTGCGCTCGGGGAGGTATACCGCTCGCCGCGCAAGAGCATGCTTTGCTTCTTCGCGGTCGCGGGATCGGCTACCGTGAAGGCCACGGACTGAAACATCAGGTCCCACGCGCAAAAATACGGATATTCCCAGGAATCCGGCATCGAAATCACATCGTGCGCGTGCAGCTCTTTCCAAAAGCTGTTCCGTCCGGTCCAGCGTTCGGGTGGCGGGGTCGGCATCGTGGGGTCGCCCTGAAGCCATTGGATGACGGGATAGTAGTAAAACTTTTTACACCAGAGCAGGCCCGCGAGCGCGCTGCGATGGATGAGCGAGAGATCGGCGGGCAGGCCGGGCGAACGCAGCTCGTAGAAATTCGAACACTCGTTTTCCCGCTGTTCGAACAGCCCGTCGAACTCCTTGCCGAATGCCTCTGGCTTCGGGGGACGGCACAAGCGGAGACGGATCGTCCACTCTTCGCCGGGGGCGAGCGTCCGCCGGTAGATTGCCGCCGCCTTGGTCCCGCAGTGAGACGGGTTCACCGCATCGGGTTTGCCTTCGATGAGGTAATCGTGAAAACCATCCTTCAGGTAGGGGGCCGGATTTTTTGCCCCGAACAGGCGTCCTGCATTTGTCTCGTTGTCGGTGAAAATGAACTCGTCGGCCGCATCGCAGTAGAGGTGGTATTCCGGCAGCCCCCATGGATTCGCGATGATCCCGGCACCGTGCGGCGAGAGGTGCATCTCCGGCTTGGCGGCTTCCTTTTGACCCCACGACCACGTGTTGCGGAACCAGAGCGTAGGGAGAACGGTCAGCGGCGCAGGATCGGGACCGCGGTTGATCGCGCGGATCCGGATGCCTATATCCTCCGGGGTCTCTTTAGCATATTCGACGAAGATGTCGAAATACCGACTCTCGTTAAAAATCCCGGTGTCCACGAGTTCATACTCGGGCTCGGTGCGCGGCCGGCTGCCATTTGCTGCGACGAGCTGGTCATACGGAAACGCGGCTTGCGGGTATTTGTAGAGTCCCCGCATGAAGCTGTGCGTGGGCGTGTTGGCAAGGTGGTAGAAGTAATCCTTGAGATCCTCCCCGTGGTTGCCCTGAGGGTTTGAGAGACCGAAGGGACGCTCTTTGAGCATCCGGTCATGCCCGTTCCAGAACGCCGGTGCAAAACACACCCGCCCGTCCGAATCGCTGATCCCCAGCAACCCGTCCTCACCCCAGCGGTAAACCCGCGAACGCGCCTGCTCGTGCGTAAAAAAATTCCAAGCATCCCCGTCGGCGGAGTAATCCTCGCGGACCGTCCCCCACTGACGGTCGCTCAGATACGACCCCCAAAGCCCCCAGGGTTCCCGGCCCGCGTCGCGCGCCGCCATCCGCTGTGATTCCGCATCGTCCGGCATGCCCCCTCTCTCTCAGATCCGGCGCCGCTTGTCACGCGTCCGCAATCCGGATCCGCGCGTCGGAACCCGGGTGTGGCGGCGGTTTGTGAGGACGGTGGTTTCGGGGGAACGACACGTCACAGACCGTTGCTACAAGAGCGCGGACGGAAATATATCCCGGCCTTGGGGCGGTCCGTGGTAGAGTGCGGGACGGATGAATATAAGTTTCCCATTCAGCGTTCCGGGCAAAGCGAACCGATGAAGATTACGAACGCTGTCTTTCAGTCGAGTGCGCCGGATCTGGCCGCGTGCCCGGAGTCCGACCTGCCGGAGTTTGCGTTCATCGGCCGGTCGAACGTTGGGAAATCTTCGCTCATCAACATGCTGACCCGCGAGGAGGGGCTGGCGAAGGTTTCGCGGGTTCCGGGAAAGACCCGGCTGATCAACTTTTTTACGATCAACAACACCTGGAGCCTAGTGGATCTTCCAGGCTACGGCTACGCGAAGGTTGGGAAAAAGGAACGGAGCAGTTTCAGCGCGTTTGTTGCCGAATATCTCCAGCGCCGCCCCAATCTCCTCGGAACGTTCGTTCTCATTGACTGCCGGCTCAGCCCGCAGAAACTGGACCTGGAATTTCTGCAATGGATGGTCGGATGCGGGTTGCCGTTCGTGATCGCGTTCACGAAGGCGGACAAGCTCACCGGAAAGGCGGCGCAGAAAAACATCGCGGCCTTTCTGGCGGCCATGCGGGAGATCAGCGAGGAGCCGCCGGATTATGTGTTGAGTTCCTCGAAGTCCGACACCGGCCGCACGGAGATCCTCGGGCTGATCGCCTCCGCGCTGGATGCGAAACAAGAATTTTTCGCATGACGCTCGAAGATCTTGGCTGGAACGCGGGGTTTGCGGAGGAGTTTTCCGCTTTCCTTGACAAAGGCTGGAAGCCAGCGCGCCTGATCCGCGACAACAAGATCACCTACGGAGCCTTGTTGGGAGGGGGCGGGGAGCTGGAGGTGGTGATGGGCGGGAAGGTCTATCACGACGCCGAAACGGATGCGGAACTTCCTGCAGTCGGAGATTGGGTGGCCATCGAGGTCGGGGACGACAACAACGAACATGTCATCCGCGCGCGCCTCACCAGGCAGACGTGTCTCTCCAGAAAAATGTCCGGCCGGAGCACCGAGGAACAGGTGATCGCCGCCAACATCCAGGTCGTCGTCGTCGTGACCGATGCCGGGCCGGACTTCAATCTCCGGCGGATGGAGCGATACTTTGCCATCATCGGACGCAGCCGGGCCAAAGCTGTCGTGCTGGTCAACAAGGCCGACCTCTTTCCAGAGGAGCAGAACCAGACGGCGGCGGAAGCCATCCGCTCACAGAACCCGGACGCAGAGGTTCTCGTCACCAGCCTGAAATCCAAGCACAGCCTCGATGCGCTGGAAGCTCACCTCAAACCCGGAATCTCGATCACGTTCATCGGCTCCAGCGGAACGGGGAAATCCTCGGTGATCAACCACCTGCTCGGCGGGAACTTCCAGTGGACCGATGAGGTCAACGAAACCACCGGCAAGGGCAGGCACACGACCACCGCCCGTGAACTGATGGTGCTCTCGCGCGGCGGGATCATCATTGATAATCCCGGTATCCGCGAAGTTCACATGTGGACCGATGAGGAGACCCTGCGCGAACGGTTTGCGGACCTCGAGGAACTGGCCGGCCAGTGCCGGTTTGACAACTGCCGGCACGGTCCCCACGCCGGATGCGCAATCCGCTCGGCGATGGCTGAAGGGAAAGTTGAGACCTCGCGGCTGGAAGGGTTTCTCAAGCTGGAGGAGGAGATAGCCAAGCTCCGGCGCAGCCGCAAAAAACGCCAGTTGACCATCGACCGCCGGAATAGACGGGATCACCAGACCAAGTCGCGCAAATACGACGCGCGGCACGATCCGGATCCGGAGGACTAGATCCCGAGCGAAAGCTGAGGGGCGGGCGGGCGGCGGAACACACTCAGGTTGTATTCAAAATGCCCCTCAGAGTATTCTTCGCGGGCGCGGCATCGCGTGAAGAGCGTCTGGATTTGATCCGACCAGAACCCGCTTCCCGTCATCCGCTCGCGGAATTTTGAGGAATTCAGCGCCCCGCCGCGCAGGTCGCGGATGCGATCGAGGATCTTGTCGGCGCTTCCGGGAACATGTTCCTCGAGCCAGGACATGAAAATTTCCTTCACCGCGTGTGGTAGCCGGATGATCGAACACGAAGCCCGCATGGCCCCGGCCTGACGGGCGGCTCTCAGTATAGCCGGAATTTCATGATCGTTGAGGCCGGGGATGATGGGCGCGATGACAACCCCCGTGGGAATCCCGGCCTGTGCCAGCTTCGCGATGGCATCGAGACGGTGGGCAGGCATCGAAGCGCGCGGCTCCAGTCGGCGAGAGAGTTCCGGGTCCAGCGACGTCACCGAGATGTGGGCGGAGCACAGGCCCTCGGCAGCCATTCCGGCGAGGAGATCGATGTCGCGCGTGACGAGGTGGTTTTTGGTGATGATTCCGACCGGGTTCCGAAACTCCGCCAGCACCTCCAGGCACTGCCTCGTAATGCCGAGGCGGTTTTCGACCGGCTGGTAGCAGTCGGTAATCGAACTCATGGCCAAGACCTCCGGCTTCCAGTGCGGCGACGCGAGTTCTTCGCGGACGAGTTCGGAGGCATTCTCCTTGACGACAATGCGTGTCTCGAAATCCAGCCCCGAGGAGAAACCGAGATACTCGTGGTAGGGCCTTGCATAGCAATACGGGCAGCCGTGCTCGCAACCGCGGTAAGGGTTCAGGCTGGCGCTGAAGCTGATGTCCGGGCTGTCGTTGCGCGAGATGATCGAACGCGCGGACTCCCGGAGAAATTGGGTGCGGGGGTTGCGCTCGGCAGGCTCCTCCAATTCCACCATCAGGCGCTCGAAACGGTTGGGCGGATTATCCGCAGCGCCGCGGGACGGGATCTTCATGGCGCGACGGGTTAATGGGAGCCGGATTTGAGCTTCTCCAGCTTCGGAGCGATGACAGCGCGGCTGTAGGGGTAGTCGGGATTGCGCTCGTAAAAGTCCTGGTGGTGTTCCTCGGCCGGATAGAACTCCTTGCCCTCGACGATCTCGGTAACAATCGGCTGACGGAACCTCGGCTGCGCGGCCGCCTTGGATTTTTCCGCAGCCGCGAGCTGTTCCGGATTCTGCGCGATGATGATCGATCGGTATTGGGTGCCCGCGTCCGCGCCTTGGCGGTTCAGCGTCGTCGGATCATGGGCATCCCAGAATAGTCCAAGCACCTTTTGATACGACGTTGCGGCCGGGTCGAAAGTGATCTCAACGACTTCGGCATGGCCGGTTTTTCCTGTGCAAACCTGCTCGTAAGTCGGGTGGGGCACAGTGCCGCCGGCATATCCGCTGACCACCGACTTGATACCCGGCTGGCCGTGATAAACCGCGTCGATACACCAGAAACACCCGCCGCCCAACACCGCTTTTTCGTCAGCAGCCATGGCGGTTGAGATCATCGCGATTATCGCAAATAGAGTTTTCACTTTGGAAGAAGTTCATCACCAGTTCTCAACCATCATGGTGAGATCTTCGGAAATGGAATCGAGCTTTTTCAGGTCTTTGCGGCGGCCCTTTTCCGGTTTGACTCCGACGTTTCGGAGGAGGGTGAGCATGTCGCGGATGTCGCGGTTTTTTCCGCTGGAAACATCCTGCCCTGCCCCGAGGGCTTCAACCCGGAGCTTGATCGCATCGATCTGCCCGTCCAGCCTCGATCCCACGGAATCCAAGGTGCCATGGCAAACTCCACGGAACAATTCCAGCTCCTCCAAAAGAGCTTTCGCGGGAGATGCCTCGGCGGGCCCGGTTTTCATCGTGCAGGACATAAGCACAGATGATAGGCTCGCACAAGCTGGGAAACCGGAACCCGAACATCCAATGGACCATTCCTCATTGATCCGCGCTGCCATCCAATCCCGAGAATACGCGCACGCCCCGTATTCTGCCTTTGCCGTGGGCGCAGCCGTCCTCTGTACGGACGGCTCAATTTTCACCGGCTGCAATGTCGAGAACCTCAGTTTCGGCCTCACGATGTGTGCGGAGCGGGTGGCCATCGGAGCAGCCGTTGCCGCTGGGAAAAGAGACTTCCAGTGCATCGCGATCGCCGCCGGAACGGATGAGGTAATCAGCCCCTGCGGGGCCTGCAGGCAGGTCCTTGCCGAGTTCAACCCCAGGCTTGCTATTGTTTCGGCAAACCTTTCGGGAAAAGTTCAGGAGTTTTCTCTCGAAGTCCTGCTTCCCCGCGCCTCGACCGGGATCCTCAATAGATCCTGATCGCGGCGGGCTTCCAGAAATTTCCGCGTCTCGCGGGTTGCGGAATCGATCGATTCCCGCCAATATTTCCCGATCTATGGAAAAAATCGTCGTCGCATACTCCGGGGGTCTTGACACCTCGGTCCTTCTGAACTGGCTCAAGGAAACCTACGGGGCAAAAATTGTGGCGTTCTGCGCGGATGTCGGGCAGGGGGAGGAACTAGACGGGCTTGAGGAAAAGGCCCTCCGCACCGGCGCGGAAAAGTGCTACGTCGATGACTTGCAGGAGGAGTTCGCGCGGGACTTCATTTATCCGATCCTGCAAGCCGGAGCGCTCTACGAGGGGCAGTATTTCCTTGGGACCAGCATCGCGCGTCCGCTCATCGCGAAGCGGATGGTCGAGATCGCCAAGGCCGAAGGGGCCTCGGCGGTCGCCCACGGCGCAACCGGCAAAGGCAACGACCAGGTCCGTTTCGAGCTCACGGCTGCCGCTCTCGCCCCGGAGATCACGGTGATTGCGCCGTGGCGGGATGCCCGGTTCCGCGAGAAATTTCCCGGCAGGGCCGAGATGATCGCCTATGCCGAGGCCCACGGCGTGCCAGTCGCGGCGAGCTCAAAAAAGCCGTTTTCGATGGACAGGAATCTCCTGCACATCAGCTACGAGGCCGGGATTCTCGAAGACCCCTGGTTCGAT
>CAZSDC010000043.1:0-19087 GCA_964605515.1 uncultured Chthoniobacter sp. | reverse complement strand
GTGTCGGCGATGGGCTTTTCGATGAGGAGATGCCTGCCTTTCGAGAGGAGGATTTTCCCGATCTCGTAGTGGGTGACCGTCGGGGTGCAGATCGTGGCGGCATCGACGAGCGAGGCGAATTCGTCCAGCGAGGTGGTGGCTCTCGTGTTGTATTTGGCAGCCACCGAGCGTGCTGTCGATTCGTTGGAATCATAGACTGCCGCGAGCGTCGAACCCCCGATCTCGCTGTAAATGCGCGCATGGTTGATGCCCATGTGGCCCACGCCGACCACTCCTGTTTTGAGGTTTGTCATAATCCGTAAATCGTGATGGCCAGCGCATCCGCCGCCTCGGTGACTTTTGCGCGATCCAGCAGCAGAGTCGCGCCGGCCTCGACCCCGATGGATTGAATCCTTGCCTCGGCCGCAGTCTCCAGAGTCTTTGTTCCGATCACGGGCACGTCGAACCGGATGTCCTGGCCGGGCTTCGAAACCTTCACCATCGTCGAGCCGCCCCGGCCAAGCCTGCCTCCGCGGAGGATCGCCTCGTTTGTTCCCTCGAAAGCCTCGACCGCCAGCACGGTCCCGTTTTTCACCACGACCGTCTGGCCGATGTCGAGTCGGCTGGATTCCTTGGCGACGCGGAACCCGAATTCCAGGTCTTCGGTTTGGCGGGGTTTCAAGCGCGGCCCCGCCAGGTGGCCCCTGCCAGCGATGTGATCCTCGAGAAACGTGGTGGCGGGCAGAATCTCGACCCCGGCCGAAGCCAGTTCAGAGGCCACGGCCCCGAAAAGAGTCTCGGCATTCCGCACCTTCAGGCGCGCGATGACGACGAGCGCGCGGAGGTCCGGACGCAGGTTGAAAAGATTTCCCGGCGCAATCTGGCCGGCCATGAGCGCCTTCGTCGCCCCGGATTTTTTCGCGGCATCGAGGAGCTTTCCGAGCTGACCGACTTTCATGCGATAGACTTCGTCCGCGAGACTTTCCAACTCCGGCTGGGTTTCCCCCTCGAATGCGACCAGCGCGAGCCGCCGCACACCGGCGGAGCGTGCGGATTCGATCACCAGCCGCGGATAGTCGCCGCTGCCGGCAATAAGAAACAGGGATTCTATCGGCTTCAACAGCTCAGATCACTACCGGTTTGGGAAGTTGCTGACAAGAACCGGGATCACTCGGTCTCGATGAGGGAGCGGTTTTTCCACAGATATGCCAGGCCCGAATACACGGTCAGGATCACGGTCACCGCCACGAGCCCGGACTGACCGAAAATCCATGCGAAGCGGGTCCAAGCCAGCGGGCACCATTCTCCGATCGAAAGCAGGGCGAGAAAATAGATGATCGTGATCATCTGCCACGCGGTCTTGTGCTTTCCCAGACGGTCTGCCGGAACCACGGTTCCTTTTGAGGCGGCCAGAGATCGTAGGCCGGTGATCAAAAACTCGCGGCTGATGATCACGATAACCGCCCACGATGGAAATTTGCCAATGGCGCAGAGGCTGATGAATGCGGAGGCGGTGAGGATTTTGTCGGCGAGCGGATCCATGAGCTTGCCGAAATCCGTGATCAGGCCGCGCCTCCTGGCGATAACCCCGTCGAGGTAATCGGTCAGCGTCGCCGCGAGGAATACCAGAAGCGCGAGCGAAAACCGGCCGGGAATTTCCACAACGAAGCAGATCACAAAAATTGTGGTCAGCCACAATCGCGAGACCGTGAGCTTGTTAGGAAGATTCATTGATGGACCCTTTCGATCACCTCTTTGAGCCTCTCCAGCGTGATCGGCTTTACGAGGTAGTCGTCCATTCCTGCAGCGAAACAGGCTTCGCGGTCTTCCTTGAAAGCATTAGCTGTGAGTGCAACGATTTGCGGTCGGGGCCCATCACCGAAGTGTGCGCGCAGGACGCGCGCCGCAGCCAGACCGTCCATGACAGCCATCTGGACATCCATGAGCACGAGGTCGAACGGCTCGCGTTTTACGGCCTCGACAGCAAGGAGACCATTCGGAACGATGGCAGGTGTTATGCCAAGGCGGGTCAGCATCAATTTGATGACCTTCTGGTTTGTCGGGTTGTCCTCGGCCACGAGGACCCTGAGCCTGGTGGCGACAGGCGGGCAGGCTTCCTTCGGCATCGCGAGAGTTGTCGTTTTTGCCGGGGATGCCCCCGTGGCGAGCGGAACGGTGAAGGAAAATGTAGTTCCCCGGCCTGGAGCGCTGCTGACCTGAATCGAGCCGTTCATGAGTTCGATGAGACGCTTGCTGATCGCGAGACCGAGGCCGGTGCCACCGAAGCGCCTTGTCACAGAGGAATCCGCCTGCATGAACGGCTGGAACAGCCTGCCTTGGACTTCCGCTGACATCCCTATGCCGGTGTCCTTCACCAAAAATCGTACCGTGCCCGGCCGATCCCGGTCCGGCTCCGCGCGAACTGAAACCTCCCCGACCTCAGTAAATTTCACGGCGTTTGAGATCAGGTTCAGGATCACCTGTTTCAGCCGGGTGCGGTCGCCGACGACGATCGGCGGGAGCGAGGGATCCAACGATCGGAAAATTTTTATTTCTTTCTCTTCTGCCGCGCTGGAGAGGATCTCCAGCGGTTCCGCGATGACTTCGGAAAGCTCGAACGGGACGCTCTCGATCTCGATGCGTCCGGCCTCGATCTTCGAATAATCCAGAACGTCGTTGATGAGATCCAGCAGGGTCTCTGCCGAAGTGGTGACGGTGGCAGCGTAATCGTGCTGTTGCGGATCCAGATTCGTCTCCAGCAGGAGCGAGGACATTCCGATCACGGCGTTGAGGGGCGTCCGGATTTCGTGGCTCATCGTTGCCAGGAACGTGCTCTTCGCGCGGTTCGCCGCATCCGCGGTTTCTTTGGCGGCGATGAGCGCCTCCTCGGACCTTTGCAGATCGAGGCGCGAGCTGATGAGGCTTGCTGCCGTTGCCAGCAGCGCAATTTCCTCCTCGTGCCAGACATACGGGAGGGAAAAGTGCTGTAAAACCACCGTCCCCCAGAGTTCGCCCTCAACCAGCAATGGAAGCAGGAGCATGGTTTGGCATCCCGGGGCCAGGATTGTGGGCGCAGGTCCACCCCCGGTCTCGATCACGCTGCTGCCGCGGGAAAGCCGATGGATCCACTCCGGGAGCAGGCCGCAATTTTCCACACGAAGAAACAGGGATCCGCTCTGGGTCAGCGGGGCACCCTCCCCATGAATCCACTCGGACATCAGATCGAAACTTGCTGCGGAAACCGGAGACTTTCCGAGGAAGCGGTAGATATGAACCCGGTCCACCCCGATCCTGGTGCCGAGCGCTGCAGCGAGGCTGGCCCAGGCCTCGGGCGAGTTCAGCGGGGTCTGAAGCACCGATTCCCCCACGGCGGCTACCGACTCCAAAAGGATCTGGTTGCGCTTCTGCCGTGTGATATCGCGGTAATGCCAAAGGTATCCATATAGGACTCCTCTGTCCCGGATCGGAATAAAGTCCCTGGAAAGGTGCCGTCCGTCCGTGGTTTCGAAAACCATGCCGGTGCAGGGTTTCCCCGTGGAGATGGCGTCATTGATGGAGCCCAGAAAGCGATCCGGATCGACCAGGCCGAGCGCCGCCCGCCCCGCCAGTTGGACGCAGGGAAGGCCCTGGATCTCCGCCGCGGAAACCCCAAACATCTTTTCCAGGGACTGGTTGGCAAACGTGATGATCCTGCTCGAATCTTCCACAAGAACTGCATCATCCATATTCAGGAGCAACGTGGAAAACCGGCTCCGTTCCGTCGCTTCCTGCGAAGCCAGCACATCGAGTGTGTGCCGGTTCTGCTGCAGCAACTCCTCCCGGCCAACCGCCTGGGCGATAATCGAGAGGCAATCTTTGAGATCCAAAGTGAGTTGGAACGGTTTTCGGAACAGGATACCGAGCGACCCGACGGTCGCCTCTCTCATGTCAACGCCCATTCCAACAAACGTGGCGAACCCCGCCGTCAACGGGTCGGATTCGCCGCGTCCGTCTGCAGCCAGGTTCTCGACAAAAACGAAGTGCTCCTTCCCGCAGACAACCTCGAAGCCCAAGCCCGCTGAGGCTTCGGATGGCCTCCGGGGCTCGAGAAATTTCTCAGGTCCTCCGAAGATCCCCCGAACCTCCAGAGCCCCATTTTCCAGCCTGTGGTAGAGCGCCCGGTCTGCCCGGAAGACGCTTGCGGCAAGAGCGGTCAGCTCCATGAGATTTTTCTCATAGCTGTCGCCCAGTCCTAGGAGGCACTCGTTGATTTTCTGCAATCGCTGCCGTTGTTCCTCCAGGGCCGTTTCGGCAAGGATCCTTCTGGTGACGTCTGCCTCAATCGCCATAAATCCAGTCAGCTTGCCGGCATCATTGTGCAGCGGCTGGCACTCAATCGAGACCCAATAGGTCTGCCCGTCCTTGGAATAATTGATAACTGTCTCGCTGAATCCCTGCCCCGAAGACACGAAATCCCTCATCCGGCTTACGACCTCCGGATCGGTTTTTTCTCCTTGAAGCACATCCCCGGGACGGCGTCCCGCGACCTCCTTGAGGGTGAAGCCGGTGAGCCTCGTGAACCCGGCGTTCACCCACTCGATCAGCCCGTGGGCCGAGGTGATGATGACGGCGTTGGTCGTGTTCTCCGCAACGAGTGCAAGGCGCTTGGATTCCTCCTGCTGCCTCGAAAGTTCGGTCTCGGTCTTTTTTCGAGCGGAGATGTCCAGGAACAGCCCCGCTGCGCGCCGGTTCGCCCCCTGCTTGATGATTTTTCCGCGGTTCAGAACCCAGATCCAATCCCCTCTGCCCTTTCTGATCCGGAACTCACACTCGATGGCTTCAGGGGAACCGGAAAAGAATCCTAAGAACCCTTGCTTGGCGGTTTCCTGGTCTTCCGGGTGTACGAGGGAGAGGAACGCATCGCAATCCACGGCTTTTGCGACAGCCGATGTGCCCGCCAAGTTGTGCCAGGCACTGTCGAGGGAGATCGTCCGCGAGGAAAGATCCATCTCCCATGCGGCGAGTTCGGCTCCCTGGAGGGACACCCGGAGCCTGTCCTCCGAAGCTTCCTGCAGGGCTTTGGCCTCCAGGGCAACATAGTTGATGGCGAAGGAGCCAATCACGAAAAGCGCAAAAACGTAGATCGCCAACATCCTGCCTTGGCGTAGGCGGGCGAGTTCCGCCTGCCACATCCGCGCATCCAACTCCAGCCCGAGGAAAACCGGAAACCCCTGCCACGTGCTTCCGGGAACGGGAGCGAAGCCGCTGACCCATGTCCCCCAGCGGTCTGTCTCCGGCCCGACAACGAAGTCATGCGGATTGGAAAACCCCCGGACGAGCCCCTTGAACGCGTCGAGGTAAATATCGCCCGCCATCGACTCGTCGGGCGAGCCATCGGCCTCGGAGTCCGCGAGAAATATGACCTTGCCATCCTTCATGCCGGTCAGGCTGGCGATCCGGTAACCTCGCGCAGCCACGAGTCCCAGCCGTTCCTTGATGGCGGCATAGGATGCCGAGGCCGCATCCTCAAGGGATCCGGTCAGATCCGAAATCCATGCCGGCAGGATGGTGGCGGCGGCCAGCTTGGTTTCCTGAACCAATTGCTCCCGGCGCTCGATGTCCATGCGCTCGCTGATACGATCCGTGACCGGCCACCCCGCGAACAGGACCGCGCTGACAAGCACCCCGAAAATCCAGCCGCGGCGGAGTCCCATTATTTGTCCGTCCATGGCTGGGATGGCGGACATGCGGCTCATCCGGTAGGTGATCCAGGATCCGGCGAGCAGGAAGGCGCAAGCGATCGTCGTGATGATTGCGGGCAGCAATTGGGAACTGACCATGAGGACGCGAATAGTCTCCTCACGGGCATGGCTGGTCGGCGAATAGACCGAAGGCATGGGCTTCAATAACGCCAGGATGGCAAGGCCGGCGGCGAGCAGGCGGCAGGCGGAACGCGCTTCGCCGGATTCAGAGCGGGACAGCAACACCACCGACGAGGCTGCAAAGAGCAGCGAAGGAGCCCAGAGCACCCATTGAGCGCGCTCGACGAAAAATGCAGCCCCCCCGACGGCCCAGCACGCCGCTGTGATGCAGGCAGGAACAATCAGCCATGCCACAGGGATTTTCCTTTCCGAAAATCCCCTGGCCGCCTCGATGGCGCTGAAGCATGCGAGTATGAGCAGACTTGCCGGCACCCAGTCCCAATGCGAGGGCACCGGTTCCCCGCACCAAAGGAACTGCCAGCTGCGCAAAAGAGCCGCGAAGAGCAGGGCCGCCCCGAGGGCCGTCCAGCCTCTCCTCGTGGTGCGCCGATTGGGTATCAGACAGACAATCGCCGAGAGCGAAAGCAGGAACGACCAAACGAATGTCAGATAGTCCATATTGTCACCTCACGGCGAGAGCTCCGACTTCATCCGAGCGGTGACCTCAAATGCGGAAAGTCCTTCTCGACTGCCTCGAGGGACAGGCGGGCAATCACAAGGGATCCTGGCAGGTATTTAAAGGCAGCCCCCACCGGATCCGCCTCTTTCTTTTCCCAGGCAAAAAGGAAGACCTCGAGCAAGAAGAGACCGAACTGGGAACTGCTTCCGCGGATCGCGTGCAGTTCGTCGCGCAGTTGTTTCTGGTCCAGATCCCGTTCCGCGAGCGATTCCAGCCGCTGGATGAGCTCCTGACGGAAATCTG
The DNA here is from genome assembly GCA_964605515.1 of uncultured Chthoniobacter sp. GTDB lineage: Bacteria > Verrucomicrobiota > Verrucomicrobiia > Chthoniobacterales > Terrimicrobiaceae > QYQL01. The sequence continues at coordinate 12,445 of CAZSDC010000043.1, read as the reverse complement.
CCCAGAGCGACCGGGAAATTTCATCACTGTCCCCATCCCTCATGGCCGCGACGAGATCATGGACCGGTGAGCCTGGCGCGGTGAAAACCAGCGGGATGTTCTCGAACTGGGCGTCTGTCGCACTCATCAGCGTGACGGGACATCTATCGTAACAAACCGGGTTTGCCAACTAAAGACCCGGGCGGTCGTGCGCACGGGCCACGCTCAAAGGAACGGCAGGCAGAGCAGAAATACCGGACTGAAGTCCTGCGGGGCCGCTGCTGCCCAGGCCACGACATCCCCCTTGTCGAAGAATGCCACGGTCTCGACCTCCAGTGGAGCCGGCGAGAACGGCCCTTCGTCGATGCCCCGGAAAACTTCGATAAACTCCCACCCGGTCTGCTCGCAAGGCGTCAGTCTTCCGATCAGTTCCAAATCCGGTGCCTCCACGCCAAGCTCCTCGCGAAGCTCCCGCCGCGCGGCTTCGAGGTATTCCTCCCCGCTGTCCAGATGCCCCGCTGCGGACGAGTCCCAGCGGCCAGGGTTCCGGTCCTTCCAGATGGAGCGCTTCTGCAAGAGGAGCTCGCCCCGGCTGTTGAAAAGCAACATGTGGACGGCCCGGTGCAGTAAGTTGTTCACATGCACAACCTCGCGCGGTTCCGCCCTCAGCACGCGGTCGCTTTCATCCACCACATCAAACATTTCCGCCCCGCTTTGGGCCGCCGACGGGCGGGCAATATCTGCCAGGATTTCCCACTGGGCCAGGGACAGCTCTTCGGCCCGGACGGTTTCCGGGACGCCCAGCGCGGCAACGATGCCGTCCCAATTGGGCTTGAGCTCTGCAACGAGGTTGCGGAGCTGTTTTCTCCTTTCGGAAAACCCCCGCCTCACGAGCGAATCGAAGAGTGCTTCATCCAGCGGGCGCACAGCCTCCGCTGGCCGGCGGTCGAGGGCGATGACAGCCGAATCAACTTTCGGTGCCGGAACAAATACGGAAGCGGGAAGCTTGCGCAAAAAGGAAGCCTTCCACCGCCGGTTCACGCACACGGTCATGGCACCGAAATCTTTTGTCCGCGGCTCCGCATTCAATCGTCTTGCCAGCTCGAGTTGCAGCGTCAGAACAAGGCGGGATGCGGGTGAGAGGGCGGAGGTGAATTTTGCGATGAGCGGCGTCGAGATGTAATACGGCAGGTTGCCGACGACTTTCACCGGTCCTTTTCCCCAAGCTTGTCGAAGGTCATAATCCAGCGCGTCAATGTGGAGCACCTCAGTCGTTGCGTTGCGGAATTTCTCTTCGAGGTGCCGCACGAGCCGCCCGTCTTTTTCGATCAGCGTGAGCCGGATCTCGTGAGGGGCGAGAAATTCTGTCAGCGCACCCAGGCCCGGGCCGATTTCGATAATGTGGTCACCGGGCTGGATTTGCAGGCATTCGACAATCCAGCTCGCGAGATTCTGATCGTGCAGAAAATTCTGGCCAAGGCTGCGGGTGGGGACTGTTTCCAACTCCGCGAGGGTCCGCTGGATTTCGCTCAATGTCATTTCGTTTCGCTACGGTATTCGTGGGCGATTCACAATGCCGGTGTGAATAATCCCAAGAGGCAACAGGATCTTCTTCGCAAGTTATTCACAGGGGTTTCCCTTCCTTGCTGGCTTCACACTCCGGGCGTTCCAGCAGTGATCTCAGCTGCGTGGCCGCGACCGCTGAAGCAAACCGTTCCCTCGCGACAATGTGGCCCTCGGTTCCGAGCTGCCGGGCCAACAAGGGATTTCCCATGATCTCCGCCATGGCTCCCGCAAGCGGCCCCGGCTGTTTTTCCTCCACAAGCAATCCGGTCGTTCCATGCCCGACCATTTCCGGGATGGCCGCAAGGCGTGTGGAGACCACGGGCAGCCCGGCCGCCATCGCCTCGACGATCACTGTCGGAAGGGTATCCATGCCGCCGTCGTGTTCGGTGACGCACGGCAGGACGAACAGGGTCGCCGATGCGAGTTGGTGGCGGACTTCCTTCTGCGGCAGGGGGCCTGTCAGTTTCACGCAATCCTGTAGGCCGAGCTCCGCGATGCGGGTCCGGAGCGATTCCTCGAGCGGGCCGCCCCCGATGATCGCGCACTCGAAGTCGAGGCCGCGGCTCCGGAGGATCGCGCATGCCGCGATCAGGTCGGCAAATCCCTTTTTTTCCACGTAGCGACCGACGGAGACGATGCGTGGTTTTCCGGCGGACAGCGCGGCGGCGGGAGATCTGGGGATGTCCATGCCGTTGTAAATCCTGTGGATTTTTTCATCGTGTCCGGGCACTTTCCGGCAGAGCCAGTCGCGCGAAAAATCCGAGACGGCAACGACGAATGCCGCCTCACGCACGAGGTCGCCCAAAGAGACCGGCAAGCCGGACTCGCAAAACATGTCGTTGGCATGGCCGGTGAAACTATACGTGATCCCGTAAAACTTTTTCAGCCACCAGGCGGTGCGGGCGGCGATCCCTGCAAAGTGTGCATGGACATGGGTGATCCCGAGGCGGCGGAGCCGGGGGCCAAGCCATGCCGCCTCAAGAAGACGGGCTTTTGACGGACGCTTCCCCCACGTGCGGATCTGCCAGATGACCGGCCACGGATACTTCGGCAACATCCGCAGGGTCTTCATCTCGCTCCCGAGGATTGCGGGCCCGGGAAGATAGCGGACATCCGAGGCGATGGCCTCCGGGCAATCCTCCGGAATGTCATCCGGTTTGCGGATCGAATAAACCGGGGCGTCGCAGCCGAGGCGCCGCATTTCCGCCACCTCGCGGTAACAAAAGGTTTGTGTGAACGATGGGAAGCGTTCGAAAAGGTAGGCGAATCCGGCCATGAATGTGTCTTGGTGAAATTTCCCTGTTCAGCTTATGAGGAAGGACGGGTGCTCTTCGCGGCCGGCTTCCCTAGAGTGACCGCCTCGTCATAAATGGTCTCGAGCTTTTCGACCGCTCGGGATTGCTCGAACTCTTCCCGCACGGCCTGCGATGCGCGGCGGCCCATTTCCAAGGCGGTTTCCGGCGAGGAGGCGAGACGGGCCAGCGCGGCCGCAAGGGCATCAGGGTTCTTTTCCGGGACCAGGAAGCCGGAGACGCCGTCGCGGACGGCTTCGGGGATGCCTCCGTGGAGCGTGGCGGCGACCGGCAGACCCGTGGCCATGGCCTCGAGCATCGAGTTCGGAATGCCCTCCTGATCCTGCTTGCCCGTTGTCTCGCTGGGGTGCAGAAAAATCTGCGAGGCGGCGTAAAGGGCCTTGAGTTCCGCTCCGTCGAGGAATCCGGGGAGCGAGACCGATCCTGTCAGCCCGAGCCTTTCGACGGCTTCCTCCAGTTCTCCCCGCATCGGCCCTTCGCCGGCGACCGTCAGCGTCGCGCGCGGAAACCGGGCGCGGAATTGCGCGAATGCCGCCAAGGCTGTGAGCAGGCCCTTTTTTTCGATCAGCCGGCAAGCCTGCACGAGTTTCCACGCGCCGTCTTCCGGCGCGTGGCGTTCGACGAACATAAAATCTTTCAGAGGGATCCCGGTCCGGTTCAGGCGGATTTTGTCCGGTGGGCAGCCGGCGGATTCGAGGCGGTCTGCCAGCGATCGGGAGCGGGCGAGAACCAGTGGGACGATGCCGAAGAGTTCCCGCATCTGCCCCGCGTAACGCGGCCGGTGCTCGCGCAGCATGACGTCAGCCCCGTGAAACGAAACGATGGAGGGCCGGTCCCATGCCCGGAGGAACTGCCGGAGGTGGACGCCGGTGTGGCCGAAATAGACGTGCATCAGGTCCGCGTTGCGCCGCGCGAACAGCGCGCCGAGCTGGTCCAATTCTCCCCGGTATTCGAGCGGCGGCACTCGCCGGATAAATTTCAAATAAAACCGCCGCAGGACCGGCTGTGACGGCTCGGTAAGGATTTCCAGGTCAGGAAACGGAAACCGGTCCCCGCACATCCGTTCCCTTGTGACGACAAACGTCTCGTGCCGTTGCAACCCGGTCACCTGGCGGTAAATGTGCAGCATCTCCGGCTTTAAGAACGTGGTGCAATAGCTGGCGACAACCGGGCGGCTCATGAACCCACAAAGAAAACCGATGCCGCCCCGCGCGGCGAGAGGAATTTCGCGAGCCTTTCCCGCACCGCCGTGGTTAGATCCTTTTTCATTCCTCTCAGATGGCCGAAAGCAATACCCCGGAAAATGATGCGGCGGCGGATGACATCGCTCTTATGCTGGCGGTGAAAACCGGCGACGAGCGCGCCTTCGAGTCCCTGGTCGAGCGCCACCAGTTTCGCGTCGTCGGCACCGTCGCCAAAATGCTGGGAGGCGACGCAGACGCCGAGGACATCGCCCAGCAGGTCTTCATCCGCGTCTGGCAAAGCGCGCCGCGCTACAGCCCGTCCGCCAAATTCACCACCTGGCTGCTCACCATCACCCGAAACCTCGTTTTCAACGAAATGCGCCGCCGCCAGCGTGCCCGGCTCGTCCCACTCGATCCTGGCGATGCCGATCGACCGCCTGTCGGCCATGCCGATTCCTCGGCGCGATCCGCCCCGGAGGAGATTGCGGATACCGAATTGCAAGAGGCTGTCACCCGCGCGATCGCGTCACTGCCGGAGTCCCAGCGCATGGCTGTCGTCCTCCGACGTTTCGAAAACATGCCTTACGAGGAAATTGCCAAGGTCCTCAAAACCACCGTCCCCTCGGTCAAAAGTCTCCTCTTTCGCGCACGAACCGACCTCCGCGAACAACTCAAAGCCCATCTCGGCGGATAAGTCGGAGGTCATCCTGCGGCCGCGCAGTCATTCCGCCTATCCGCGAATCGCGGAGACTGTTCGGGCAGTTGCTCCTTGGTGGACTTCCAGGCACCTGCGTGCATTCGCCGCCATCGTCGTTCGCAACTCCGGGTCTTTGAGAAGCCGGGCCACCGTCAGACGCAGGCCTTCCGCATCGGCGACCTCGACAGCTCCCTGGTGCCGGAGGAACTGGCGGCATAATGTGGAAAAATTCTGCATGTGGGGTCCGAAAACCACCGGAACCCCTGCCGCGACCGGCTCGGCGGGGTTCTGCCCGCCTTTCGCGCACAGGCTTTTCCCCATGAAGACCACGGTCGCGCACGCATACCAGTCGCGAAGTTCGCCAGTCGTGTCAACGAGCAGCAGGTCCGGAGGGGCAGATGGCGGCGGCTGGGTGCGCAAAGCGACTTTCAGGCCGGATTTTTCAAGCTGCGAAACCACTCCCTGCGCGCGCTCAAAATGGCGCGGGACCAGAATGAGAAACAGATCCGGAAAGCACTTCCGCAGCTCGAGAAATACCCCGGCAAGCAGCGCCTCCTCTCCCTCGAATGTGCTTCCGCCCAGCAGCACCGGAGCTTCGTCCGGCACCCCCAGGGCGCGGATAACCGGGCGGAAATCCCTCGGAGCCCTGCAGTCGGTGGCGCTCTCGTCAAATTTGATGCTGCCAGTGACAAGCAGGCGCTTCCTCTCGACTCCGAGTGCCGACCACCGGTCCATATCCTCCGGCTCCTGCAGACAAAGCACATCCAGCTGGTTGAAGAGCGGCGCGGTGATCCATCGGGCCGCCCGGAAGCGACGCTCGGACCTCAGAGACAGGCGGGCGTTGACCATGACAATCCTGGCCCCCGCTGCACGGGCCTCGCAAACAATGTTCGGCCACACCTCCGCCTCAACCAGAATCAGCATCTCCGGACGGATCGCCCTTACCGCCCTCCGGGCCGTGAAGAAAAAATCGAGGGGGTTGTAGATGGGTTCCAACCAGGGGCACTTCGCCCGCGCCGCCAGCTTGAAACCCGTTGACGTGGTCGTCGAGAGAACAAAGGAAGCCGAGGGGTTGTCTCCCCTTATGGCCTGGATGAGCTTCATGGCAATCATCACCTCGCCCACACTCACGGCATGGATCCAGATCCGGCCGCCGAGCTTCTCCAAAACCCTCGGTGAATACACTCCGAATCGCTGCCAGAATTTGTGGCGGTATTTCCCCCGCCTCACCATGCGGACCAAAAAGCTGGGAAGCAGGGCCAGCAGGACGACCGGGAAGGCCAAATTGTAAATCCAGCGGATCAGAAACATCATGCTTTGAAAAACGTGAGGACTTCGCTGCCTCCGTATCGCTTGGTTCGTCCGGCTTGAAGCGGGCTTGACGGCGGCTTCCCACCGGATTGTTTTTCGAGCACAAACACCCCGCCGGGTGCCAGTGCGGCGGCTAGTTTCACCGACTGGGCGAGAGCTGCGGCATGGTCTGGATCCCCCGGGTTTTTTGCATACGGCGGATCCGCGAAGATCAGATCGAACATCTCCCCTCCGGCATAGAGCTCCAAAAACCGGAAGGCATCCATGCATTGAATGCTGCCGTCAGCCCCCGCGCGCTTGAGGTTTTCCCGGATGCAGCGGACACACCGTTCGTTCGAATCCACGAAGGTCGCGCTTGCCGCGCCGCGGCTCAGGGCCTCGATCCCCATGCCTCCCGCTCCCGCGAAGAGATCCAAAACTCTCGCCCCCGGAACCAGCTCGCCCAAGCTCGAAAAAATAGCCGCTTTCACGCGGTCCATCGTCGGACGAACGCCCTCGGGCGGCGCCTTCAGGGGACGACCGCCGGCTTCTCCGGCAATGATCCGCATCAGCCGCCCCCCGGCTGTTTTTCCGACTCGGCTTTTGGTTTTTGAGGCAGTGCCCGGAACAAGTTTTTTAGCAGCCCGCCCACGTCGTCTCCGATGTGAAACCCTGTTAGCTTGTCCAGAAGGTCGGTCTTCGGGCGGCTGACAGTTCCGGTGATCGAAAACGGCATCAGTTGATAACCTGCCCGTTCGGATTCCTTGAAGTTGTTTGAGAGCAGTCCGGCGAGATCTTTGCGGAGTCGTTCGTTCAGATGCAGGCGCGCCTGCAACTTCATCTTCCCATCGAACCCGACCGGCCCTGTTGCGTCCAAGACAAGATTCTCCGACTCTAGCACCAAAGTTTCCACCGTCACTTTCTTATCGTGGATATTAAGCCCGGCTTCTGCGGTCTTGAGTTCGAACATTCGGAGTTCCTGAATATTCATCAGATCGCCGATTTGCCGGATGAAATCCAGAGGCTGGAATCTTGCCTCTCGAAGCGAAACGTCCACTCTCCCGGCAAAGGTCTCGGGCTTGCCGGAAACCCCGCTGAGCCTGCCTTTGGAGAACAGGCTCCCGCGTGCCCCCTCGCCTTCGATGTCGGCATCGGCCGCAAGATTTTTTATCAAAACCCCATCGGCCGCAGCCGCGACAGAAAATCCCCCGTCCGGGCTAGTCTCCAAGTTCCCGGTTAGCCGTCCGCCCGACCAAACTGCCTCAAGGTCGGGAATGACCAGCCGCCCATTTTGCCAGACGAACGAGCCTTTGACTTCCCTGGGGTGCACGGAAGCGCCTACGGACGTCTCAGCGATGCGGAAGGTCCCCGTGAAGCTCCGGCCCGGCATCACATCTCCCAAAACCTCCACACCCGTTACCGCGACAACAAGAGCCCCCTTCGAATCAAAATACCTGGCCTTGCCACCAACGACGCGAATCCGTTTCACCTCGACAACGGGAAGCGACGTTGTGGAAAGCGGAGCGGGTGTCGGGACTGCGATTTCGACCCCTGCAACCGGATTTCCGACCGCTTCCGTCTGGGGAGCAGGCGAAGGCCCGGGCAACGGTTCCGGCTGCCCACCATAAGCAGCAAGCGTAGGTTCCGTAACCACGACCTCACTCACGAGCAGTTTTCCCCGCAAAAGCGAAAGCAGGGAAAAGCGGAAGCTCGCCGCCGACGCTTCTAAGAGCGGCAGTTGTCCCGGAACGGACTTCCCGCCCACCGAAACCCCGCTGATGCTGAATCCCGACCATGGCGTGTAGTGGATTCCTTGGATCTGGACAGGGCGCCCCGCGATCGATTCGGCCGCAATCTGAACGCGCTTTTGAAGCCCTTCGGATTGCAAATAGATATTCAGACCCAGGGTCGCCAAAAAATATGCCAACAGGAACAATCCTGCTGCGATGAGAATAGGCTTGGCAAACTTGCGCACTTGGGGAAGCTAACCGACCTGCTTTGAATGTGAAGAAAGTTCTCGTCATCCTCAACCCTGCGGCCAAGAGCGATCGCGCCCGTGCCATGAGGGAGAAAATTGAAGCTCTTTCCCCGAAGATCACCGTTCGCCTGACTTCCGCCGTCGGCGACGCGCGGGAACTGGCCCGCAAGGCGCTCGATGAGGATTTTGAAACCATCGTTGCCGCAGGCGGCGACGGTACCGTCAACGAAGTGGCAAACGGGGTCGCCGGATCCGGAGCCCGCTTCGGCATCCTTCCTGTCGGCACCATGAATGTCTTCGCCTCCGAGCTCGGCATCCCGCAGAACAATCTCGCGGCCGCATGGAAGGTGATCGAGGAAGGACGCCTCCGGGAACTCGATCTTCCCCTGGCCAACGCCTCCCACTTCGTTCAGCTCGCCGGGATCGGACTCGACGCGGAGGTCGTCCGGCTCACCACTCCGGAATTCAAAAAATCCCTCGGCCCAGTCAGTTACCTGCTGACCCTTGCGCAGGTCGCCGCCGTCCCGCCTCCCACCGTCGTCCTTGACCCCGTGGATTCCCATCGCAGGGAAGGAAGCTTTGTCCTCATCGGGAACGGACGGCTTTACGGCGGACCATTTGTGCTCTTCAAAAATGCGCGCCAGGATGACGGGCTGCTCGATGTCCTGGTGTTCAAGAACCAAAGCCACTGGGATATCGTCCGCTATTTCCAGGCCATCGCCTTCGGCAGCCACGCGGAGCTCCCTGACGTGGAATACTTCCAAACAAAATCCATGAACGTTCACAGCTCGGCCTCGGTTCCCGTCGAGCTCGACGGCGAGCTGGCGGATGTCCTGCCCTGCAAATTCGGGTTTTCGGCCCGAAAGTTCACCGTCATATCCCCTCTTCCGAGGTCAACCTGAGTCCGGGTGACGGTTGCTTCCGTTTTTGGCGGAAATTCCTCCGGGATTGCCAACCGCGGATTTGCCTTGCTCTCCAAAGCACTTTGCCCCATGTTCCCACCCCCGCAACGACCCTATCGTCCAGCGGTTAGGACACCGCCCTTTCACGGCGGTAACACGGGTTCGAATCCCGTTAGGGTCGCTCCTGCAAATGCAGGGGCGAACGTGACGGGATGAGAACGCAGTTCGACTGCCCGTCCGGCATCGCCGGACCACCTCCAGGCGCAGCCACATTCGCAGAGCCCTGCAAAGCAGGGATAATCCCGTTAGGGTCGCCAACTCTGTTGGCGAGTGCTCCGCACATTCGAACCTCGGTTCGACCACCAGCGCGATAGCGCAACCTCCAACGGACCTTCGGTCGCCACTCTGGTGGAGCGTTTGCAGGCTCTCCACCAAACAACGGGGATGAGCCGAAATGCTCTGGATAGGGCCATTCGATTGAACTATTGTTCGAACTCGAAAAGTCACCGTCCATCTCCCATGCCCAAAAAACAAAAATTGGAAACAACCAGTTTATACGAGGTCTACGTCTCGCTCACCGGTATAGAGAAACAACTCATTTGCCACATCGATGATGAGGAGCGCAGTCGCTTCATTTCGGTGCTTGAGGGAGAGCGAGACAAGGAGGAGATTGCCTTCTACGGGTTCAACTTACCCAGAGGGCTCGAGTGCTATTTGAACCTCACTCAGGGCATCAAGGTGAATATTCTCGACTACCTTGCGGGGGTTCCGTTCGAGAAGCCGCCGGCTCCATCGGAGGCGGAGCAGACCAAGGAATACGAAGAACGCCAGAAATCGGAGGCTCCCGTCATTCTGCGGGTCTGGGGGACTTTCGACCGGAACATCCACGTTTATCAAGATGTGGACTACCAAGACTGGCGAACCATTTCAGCCGTTCTGGAGGAGAACAGTTCCAGATTCATCGGGTTCGACGACGAGGACAGAGAGCGTGTGATTTTGTCTGTCTCAAACATCTCGGCCATTGAAATGTTCGACTCCCATTACCTGACTGACGAAGAAATGGGACAGTTTCTCAAGGAAGAGGAACCTAACAAGTAGGCAGTAGTTGGTAGACAGCCTCGATTTTTTAAATTCCCCGAAGCCCCTTCCATTTCGCAGCGTCTCGAGGCATCGCCGGGGCATGCCAGAGAAACACCGTTCTCTCTGGTTGCATGATAGACGCTACGCCATCGGTTAGCCCGGTCTGCCGTGCACAGGTTCCTCCGAACCCGCCGCTTTGTGTAGTCGGGCAGGTGCTCGGTGTAGTGGCACCACCAGGTGCCGTTGTTGTTCCAGAGGTGATGGTCGGGGTTGTTCCCCCGAACCCTTATCGCGAGTTTTGTGTTCATTGGTGGTCTTTCTGTTGAAGTTTCCACCAGGAATCGCGTGCACAAAAAAACCACCGTCCCTCATCAGGAGCGGTGGTCTATCGTATCCGCGGAGACTTTTTGTTTCGGGCCGAAGCCCGCACATCGTCCCGGTTTCCCGGAACAAGCCACCTTGGGGTTGTCTCCTCCCCAGGTCGGCACCCTGACCCGCCAGCGCGGCCACAGGAATTCCTGATGCTTTTACTTTTATACCCGAAACCGCCCGCGTTTCCAAGCCCGGAATGTGTCATAAACGCAAATCTTGCAGGATGGCGCGAGGTCCAAGTGGAGTCGGGAATTGCGCAATGACCGGGATGGGTATATAAGTTGCGGCATGGACGAACTAATTTTTGAGGTGCTTCAGGAAGCAGACGGCGGATATGTGGCCGAGTGCTTGACGGAGCCGATTGTGACCCAAGGGAATAATTGGTCGGAACTTCGCACCGCAGTGTCGGATGCAGTCCAAGGGTATTTTTTTGATTCTTTAGCACCTCAAACGGTGCGGCTGCACTTGGTGAAAGACGAAAGCTTCGCCCTCGCTTAAACCTTGAAACTGCCAAGAGACCTTTCCGGAAGGGAACTGGTGAACTGCCTCTGCAGGCACTGGAATTACCGGGCCGTTCACCAGGCAGGAAGCCACGTCATCCTCGAGACAGAAATCCCAGGACATCAGAGAATCCCCGTGCCGGATCACGCATTTCTGCGGATCGGCACGCTGAACGCCATTTTGAGGTTGGTGGCCGCCCATAAAGGAGTGTCGAAGGAGGACATCCTTGATACGCTTGCATAGGATTTTCCGGCGTTTCGAATTGACGCGGTGTGGCGGCGATTCATTTGGTTGAAGGAATTTCAAGGGATCGGGGCGAGGACGCTCACGGGGATGCCGTATTCTTTGAGCACATCCGGGGTTCCTGATGCGGGGATGAGGGCTTCGATGTTGCAGGGTTTGATGGAGAGACCGGCATCGGCCGGCGGTTCGACGAAGCTGTCGGTGATGACGAACGCCTTTTTCGGGCGCGTTTGCCGGATATGCTCCAGGACGACGGAAAGCGCGGTTCCGCCCGTCGAATTTGTTTGCAGCTCGCCGCGGATAATTTTTGCCGGGACAACGATGGTGGAGAACGCCCAGAGCGGCTTGCGGATCCAGGCCCAGAACTCAGCGAGCAGAAGCACGAGGAGCAGAAGCTCGGTGTTCATGGACCCGCTCACATCGAGGTAGATCTGAACCGTGCCCGACGCGGACGGACGGCTGCCCTGCCAGGAGATCTCCGGGAGGATCGGGTTCCAGATCGTGCGCAGGCAACCCCTGCGGTCATGATGCGGGCAAATTATTGGACATCGCTGGTGGTCCCAAGTCAGACTGGGAAAGATTCTTCTGAGCCCTATGAATAAGCGAATCAACTGGCTGATCCTCATCCTGGTGGCATGGGCCATCGCCGCTTACCTCCTCATTCCATGGGTGTCGAAGCTCTACTACCGCCATCACTTCAACGAAGGCCCGCGCATCACGGTGACGTCGGATGGCCATCCAGGCGACCCGGTCAATATCGCCATCGAGGGTGAGGAGGAGGACCTCGTCCGGTCGATGCACGCTGCGGGATGGTATCCGGCCGACCCGATCACCCTCGCAAGCAGCATGCGCATCGTGGTGGACTCGGTGATCCGAAAGCCGGACGACGAGGCCCCGGTCAGTGCCCTTTTGCTGTTCGGACGAAAGCAGGATCTGGCGTTTGAACTCCCGGTCGGCGACAGCCCGCGCCAGCGGCATCATGTCCGGTTCTGGCGGTGGGACAAACTCAAGGATGGGCGTCCGGTCTGGTTCGGCTCGGCGACGTTCGACGAACGAGTTGGTCTGAGCCATGCAAACGGGCAGGTCACCCATCACATCGGCCCGGACGTGGATGCCGAGCGGGATCTCATTATGAGCGGGCTCCTGAAGGCCAGACGGACGCAGGACGAGTATTACGTGAACGGTTTCCACAAAGTGCTGGAAGGCCGCAACGGAGGCGGAGATCCCTGGCGCACGGATGGACGGCTCGGGGCGGTTGTGCTCAAGAAATAGAACCGCCATGCCTCCCGCCGTCAAAAACCTCATGGATTCTCCGCCTGGGGAGACGGAGACTTTTCGCA
>CAZSDC010000042.1:0-19253 GCA_964605515.1 uncultured Chthoniobacter sp. | reverse complement strand
TGTAGATCAGGACCCGGTCGCCGGACTTGACCCCGTTGCGCTTGAGGATGTTTGCAAAAATGCAGACCTCGCGGTGGAGTTGGTGGTAGGTAAGCGTGCGGCGCTCTCCCGGCTCGCCCTCCCAGATAATCGCCGCCTTGTTGCGGCGCGGACCATCGAGGTGTCTGTCCAGGCAGTTCTCGCTGACGTTCAGGCGGCCGCCGACAAACCATTTGGCAAAAGGTGCCTTCCAGTCCAGCACGCGGCTCCACTTTTTGTTCCAGACCAAGGTAGCCGCTTCCTTCGCCCAGAACTTTTCCGGCGCTTTGATCGACTCGGCATGAAGCTTTTTATAAACGGAGGCATTTGAGATCAGCGCCTTCTTTGCGAATTCCTTTGACGGTTTGAAGACGCGTTTCTCAATCAGGTGGGACTCGATGCCGGTGGATGCGGAGTTTTTAACCATAGGGGAAAGAAAATCCTAAACACGAAACCGCCGCCGATGCAATCAACGGTTTTGATCTTTGTCAAAAATCGCCCATACCCGTTCCAGAGTTACGCCACTTCTCCGAAAGCTGATGCGGCCGGTCTGCTGAACCAGCTTTGGCGATCAGCTTCCAGCTGGCTCGTCCCAGAGGAAATTCTCCAGTCGGATTTTGTTAATACGGGATGTCGCCTCCTCGGCGCGCGGCCCGCCGGCTGCAGCGATCATCTCATAGACCTTGATCGCCTGATCCCAGCGCTTTGAGGATTCGAGCAGTCGCGCGGCGGCAAACCCGGCCTTATAATACCAGAAGAACGACTGGGGCGCGAGTTTGCCATCCTTGACGACATCGTAGTAAGCCGCCACCGCAGCTTCCGTATCGCCGAGATTTTCGTAAGCGGATCCGATCCGGGCAACCGCCTGACTGCGCCAGACTGGTGACGAAGCCGGATCGGCTGCGACCTGCCTCCAGACATCGATAGCGGAGTGATAGGATTTTGGGTCGGGTCCACCGAGTCCGTAGAGGGTTTTTCCTTTTTCGATCAGCGAGGCGGAACGGATCTCTGGAGGGGAGTTCGAAGAGATGATTTTGTCCAGGATCACGATCGCCTCGTTCGGCTTGCCGAGAACATTCTGAAGGACCGCTTGCTCGAATCTCGCGCGCAAGGCCAAGGGGCTCTTTGAAGAGGCCACTTCCTCGAAGAGAAGCATGGCATCGTTTATCGCGGAAGGGGTCTGGATATGCGAGGCGGACTGGGCAGCCAGAAAAAGCGCGGGAAACTCCAGGGAGGTTCCAGGATACTTTTTGGCAAGGGATTCCAACTGGACCCGCGCACCGGCAAAATCGCCTTTCCGGTAAAGAAGTTCGCCGAGTTTCATCATCACTTCCGGCTCGGCAGACGACTTCTCATGCGCGGCGAGAAATTTTGTCGCCGCGGCAATCGCGAGATCGTCGGACTTCCCGTCGTCGGCAAGAAAAACCGCGAGCGCATCCGCCTGCGGATCTTTTTCATCGCCGCCGGAAGTGGATGCCCGCGTGAGATGCGCCAGAGCCCCTGCCCGGTCGTTGTTTTCATACTCCCATTCGGCGAGGGCGAGGTTTGCGGCGGCGGCAAGATTCCCGGCTCCGGTCTTCGAGAGATTTTCAAAGACCCCCAGCGCCGCGCCATCGTTCTGCCGGGCCAGCTCGTAGCCTTTTCTGAGCCGCAATCCGTCGAGCTTGGGACTGGCGGGATACCGTTCCTTCAAGAGATTGAAGCCCCGGGATTTTGTTGCGCCTGCAAAGAGGTCGCACACGGCCGCGTTGTAAAGCGCAGTTTCAGCCAGAGATTCGTCAGCGGCCGCGGAGATGAAAAGTTCGGAAGCCTTGGCTGGCTCATTCAACGCTGCCAAGACCAGACCCCGGAGAAAATCCGCTTGTGTGGAAGAGTCGGCGGGCGGGAGGAGTTTCAATGCCTCTGACGGGTGGCCCTGTTTGAGGCGGAGTTTGGCCAACTCCAAAAGTGCGGCATTGAGGGCGGGGTTGTCCACGGAATTTCCCACAACTTTCCCCAAAATCTTTTCCACACGATCTTCTTGGCCCAGGCGGGCTTCAAAACGTGCCAGGTAATAGCCGGCGAGATTCTTCCTCAGGGAGGCATCTGCATCGTAAGCCCACCGTTTCAAATCGTCCGGAGAAGCCGCCGGCTGTGCGGCATAAATCGAGTCCAGCAGGGAAAAGACGGCATCCAAGCCGAGCAGGTCGGGGTTTTTTGAGAGAAAATCCTCGAGGAGGCTTTCCGCGTTCTGGGACTGGCCGGTCCGGATGAAAGATCTGGCCTGTCCGATCACGACACCGACTGCCATGTCCGGGTCCAATGGCTTGACGTGATCAAAAAGCATGAGGGCCGCCGTGTCATCTCCGGAAAGGGAAAGAACTCGCGCCATCAGGTAGTCGCGACAGATTTTTTCCCGAGGTTCGCCTGGCACAACCGCATCCAAAACCGACTTGGCATCTTGCAGACGATTGAGATCCAGGAACGCTTCTGCCCGCTCGAAGTCGGCAAGGCGCCGAATCGGGCTTTCGGGCCAGTCTTTGGCGGGTTCAAGAGCATCGAGCGCTTCCTTGCTTCTTCCAAGATTCCGGAGCATGCGGGCCTGACCGATCGCCGCCTCGCGGGACACCGTCGGCTCATTGCGACAGATCTGGTATATTCCCAAGGCCTCCTCACTCCGTCCCAGCGCGGCGTAGGATTGGGCCAGCCAGAAGTCTCCGGCTGTTCCTGCCGTATGCGATTTCAACAACTCGACCGCCTTGTCGGGCTTTCCATCTTCCAAATACGCGCGTGCCAGGATCAACGCCGCCTCTTTCGGTATTCGGGGCGAGCCTTCCAGCTTATTGATGGTGACGGCGGGAAGTCCGTCCTCAAGCGCCGACTTCGCGTCGGCAATATTGTCTGGAGCCGCAGCGAGCAGGATAAGGGCGAGCGAGCAGATCATGATGTAAAATACTTGGAAAGATAACGTCCTGTGTGGCTCTGCGTCGAGCGCGCGACTTCCTCCGGCGTGCCCTCGGCGACGATCCTTCCCCCACCGGCACCGCCCTCCGGTCCGAGGTCGATGATCCAGTCGGCGCACTTGACGACCTCTAGGTTGTGCTCGATGACGATCACTGTATTCCGACTGTCGCGCAGCTTCATGAGAACTTCGAGCAGTTTGTGGATGTCGGCAAAATGCAGCCCGGTGGTGGGCTCGTCCAAAATATACACCGTTCGTCCCGTGGCCCGCTTCGAGAGCTCGGCCGAGAGCTTGATCCTCTGCGCCTCGCCGCCCGAGAGCGTCGTGGCCGATTGTCCGAGCCGCAGATACCCGAGGCCGACGTCCTGCATGGTTTCCAGCTTGTTACAGAGGGCGGGCACATTCCGGAAAAAGCGGGCGGCATCATCGACCGTCATGTCGAGCACGTCGGCGATGTTTTTGCCTTTATAAGTCACCTCAAGCGTCTCTCGATTGTAGCGACGGCCGCGGCAGACCTCGCACTCGACATAGACGTCGGCCAGGAAATGCATCTCGATTTTGATGAACCCGTCGCCTTGGCAATGCTCGCAGCGTCCGCCCTTTGCATTGAACGAGAACCGGCTCGCGTCGTATCCCCGCACGCGTGAGGACGGCAGCTCGCTGAAAAGATCGCGGATCGGTCCCAGGGCTCCTGTATAGGTGGCCGGGTTCGAGCGGGGGGTCCGTCCCACTGGGCTCTGGTCGATGACGACGACCTTGTCAAATTGCTCGATCCCGGCAATGGCAGCGTGTTTTCCGGGGCGGGACTTCGCGCGGTTCAAGTCGCGTTCGAGCGCGATCCGCAGTATGTCGTTCACGAGCGTGGATTTCCCGCTCCCGGATACCCCGGTCACGCAGGTCAGGCAACCGGCGGGGAATGATGCGTCGATTTTTTGCAGGTTATTTTCCTCCGCCCCCAGCACCCGCAGCCAGCCGTCTCCGACATCTCCCGCCCTGGCCCCGGTCTTCCGCGGGGCGGTGCGGGTCCGCGGGACGGGGATCCGGATTGAGCCCTTGAGATATTGCGCGGTGAGGGATTCCTCGCTAAGCAGGATCTCTTCGAGCGTGCCCTCCGCGACGAGGCGGCCGCCACGGGGGCCCGCCCCCGGGCCAAGATCCAGGATGTGGTCGGCGGAGCGAATGGTGTCCTCGTCGTGTTCGACAACGATCACCGAATTACCCAGATCCCGTAGGTCTCGAAGCGTCTGGATCAGGCGGTCGTTGTCACGCTGGTGCAGGCCGATGCTCGGCTCATCGAGAACATACATCACGCCCGAGAGTCCGGAGCCGATTTGCGTGGCGAGCCGGATCCTTTGGGCTTCGCCTCCGGAGAGGGTGCCGCTTTCACGGTTCAGTTGCAGGTAGCCCAGTCCAACTTCGTTTAAAAACTTCAATCTCTGACGGACTTCGCGGAGAACGTCTTTGACGATATCCTCCTGCGAGGACGAAAGCACGAGCCCTTCGATAGCTTCGCCTGCCTCCCCGATGCTCAGCGAGCAAAGCGCCTCGATTCCGAATTCCCGTCCGCCCGGACCGGTAATCGAGACAGCTAGGATTTCCGGAATCAGCCTCGCCCCGTGGCATGTTCCGCAAACCCTCCGGCCTTGGAACGCACGGAGCCGCTTTTTGGAAAACTCGCTCTGGCTGGTCTCGTAAAGCCGTCGGACCTGGGACACGATCCCCTCGAAGGGCTTTGTCACTACACGGCCGGCTCCGGTCGAAATCGCGATTGCCCGGTCGCGCGAACCGAAGAGCACCAATTCGCGAAAGCTCTCCGGCAGTTCGCCCCAGTTTTTATCCACCGGAACCGGCGTGTCCGCTAGGAGGCCCTGCAACAATGAGGCGTAGTAGGCGCGCATGCGCTTGTTGGCGGATTTCCATGGTCGCACCGCACCCTGTGCCAGCGTCTTTTCTCCATCCACCATCAGTTCGGGATCGAAATAAAGTTCGGTGCCGATCCCATGGCAGACCGGGCAGGCCCCGAGATGGCTGTTGAACGAGAAGTGCTTCGGAGTGAGCTTCGGCATCGTGAATCCAGTCTCCGGATTGCAGTAGTCGGTCGAAAACTTCTCCTCGATCCACTTCGTGCTTCCGGGTTCCTGGCGGCTCGTGGAGAGCTTTCCCCCTCCCCAGCGAAGCGCCGTCTCAATCGAGTCCGCAAGCCGCTGCGAGAGCCCATCCCTGATCGCGAGCCGGTCAATCACCGCTTCGATGGCGTGCCTCGACGCCTTGTCGAGCTTGATGCCGTCGGGCTTGGTGAGTTCGACGACCTCGCCGTCCACTCGAACCCTCACGAACCCCTCGCGGCGGGCCTTTTCGATCACATCGCGAAACTCTCCGATCTGCCCGCTGACAAGCGGCGCCAGCACGAGGAACTTTGTGCCATCGGGCCACCGCAGGATCGCATCCGCGATTTCCTGCGGGGTCTGCCTCGAAACCTTCTGCCCGGTCGCCGGATCGTGGGGAACCCCGACCGCCGAGTAGAGCAGGCGGAGGTAATCGTAAATCTCCGTGGTCGTCGCAATCGTCGAACGAGGGTTTGCGCCGGACGACCGCTGCTCAATCGCGATAGCCGGAGATAGCCCCTCGATGTAATCCACGTCCGGCTTCTGCATCTGGTCCAAAAACTGCCGAGCATACGCGGACAGGCTCTCGACATACTTCCGCTGGCCCTCGGCGAAAAGGGTGTCGAATGCGAGTGAGGACTTTCCCGAACCGCTTAGCCCGGTCACCACCACCAGCTTGTGCCGCGGGATCCGGACATCCAGATTTTTCAGGTTGTGCTGTCGGGCTCCCTTGATCCGGATAAATTTTTGCTTGTCGGATGGCATGCTCGCGAAAGGGCCTTGTGCGTCAGGAAGCAGCCCAAGTTCCATCAAAATCGGTGTTCCTCTGAACGGCAAGCCTCATTGCGGCGTTTTTGCGAATCGCCAAGCGCTGCGCCAGCTTCCCTCGTTGATCCAGGCGTCCATCGCACGCCCAGGCGCGAACCTTTCAATTTACAGCTCGTAGCGCTCCTGAAAAATCCTCGAGCGATCCGGGCTGAATTCGGCAGAAGTTCCATCCGGAAGACCCGCTACGAACAACCCGGTGGGCGAGGTGGTGAAATGCGTGATCTTGTCCAAGTTGACAATCGTCGAAGTATTGACCCGAAAAAAGAACTCGCGATCCAGTCCAGCCTCCATGTCCCCGAGGCGATGAGGAACCACGACGCTGTGATTCCCGAAAAAGATCCGTGTTGACCCGCGTTCTTCGGTGAGGTGGGTGAAATCGAGAACATGCACCATGTGGATTCCGTTCCGGTCCCGCAGCAGCACACGGCTTTCGGACCCCGCTTCGAAAGTCGTAGCCTTGCTGCTGGGTTTCGGGGCATCGGCCACCGCCTTCATCTGGGAATACGCGCGGCGGAGGCGCTGCTGGTCCACCGGCTTGAGCAGGCAGCCGATGACTCCCAGACCGAAGGCATCGAGCGCCATCATTGCGTGGGCGGTGACGAGAACTGTTGGAGGAAGCGGCTTCGGAAGTCGCTCCAGCATCTGGATCCCGCTCATTCCCGGCAGCTCGATATCTAAAAAGATCCCGTCGAAGTTCTTCGGGTTGTCGCTTTTTCTGGAACCCAGCAAATCGAGAGCTTCCATCGCCGTTTGCACCCCGACAATCTCCAAGCCGGGATCAATTTCCAGAAGTGAATCTCTCAGATCTTCAAGAGCCACCGCCTCATCTTCGACGACTAGAACAGTTTTCATAAAGAGGGATGCAACAGATTATGCAACGACGAATATCCTCAGCACAACACTATTCGCGTCCGCCGGAAAAATTTTCCTCATTCTGCCTTCACGAACGCTCCGACTTCATGTGTCAGCGGGGATCGGTCCGCCTGGTCTCCGTGCGGAGAAACCTTTCATCGAAGGGCAGGAGCACAATCGTCTCGACCCGTGGCCCGGGGATTTCATGGATTTCGAAGCTTCCGCGGCCCTCGGTTGAGAGCAGGATCCGCTCGCGCGTGTTCGCGAGCCCCTGCCCGCTGTAGGCGCCTCTGTCTTCCACCAAAAGGTTTCCGTCATTCACCACGAAAACCACCAGTGCCTCCGAGTTGGGAGCATGGGCGATGATGATCTCGATTTCCCCTCCTTTCTCCAGCTTCGATACCCCGTGCTTCACCGCATTCTCGACCAGCGTGAGAATGAGCATGCCGGGCACCCGCTGCGAAAGCAGATCTGGAGGGCAGGCAATCCTGTAGCGCAGGCGATCCCCGAACCTAATGGCCTCGACTTCAAGGTAGTCCCGCACGATATCGATCTCCTTCTCCACGGATTGCAGCTTCGCATCCCTTCCTGCCAGAACCTCCCGGAGAAGGCTGCCCAGCGAGGTGATCATCGCTTTGGCTTTCGAATCCTGGCGACCGATCAGTGCCCGGACGCTGTTGAGGGCATTGAAAAGAAAGTGCGGGTTGATCTGGCTTCGGAGCGTGCGGAGCTGGGCTTCGGTCTCAATCGCCGAGATGCGGCTCTGGACGGCCTGACGCTCGCCCGAGATGTCCCTCATCACTCCCGCCACCGCTGCGATCTCGTCGTCGGCTGTGCGCCTCACCGGCTTGGCGTCGAGCTGGATCCAGAGCCACCGCCCCCCGGCGTCCTTCATTCGGATGATCTGGCTCCACTGCTCGATCTCCGACAACGCGAGCCGCCGGAAATTTTTATCGAACTCGGAGATGTCCTCCGGATGCACCAGGCTGCGGACCACTTCCTCCGAAATCACTTTTGAACCGGAAAGGCCGAATTTATCCTTCCACGAAGGCGTATGGCACGCCCAGCCGGTCGGGCTCCAATCCCAGACACAGAGGTCGGCGGAGGACATTGCCAGGGCAAACTTCATTTGCAATGACGCCAGTTCGTCCCGGAACGCCGCCACCAGAAGGCAGCCCAGGCTCGAAATAAAGGCCAGCCCATGCGCGGAGAGCTGGAATCCCGCTCCGCCCGGCACGGTCCTGAAGTCGGTCAACCGCGAGGGAACCATCGCGGCAAAAGCGGGAACAAAAAAGATGAACATGGCCTGGAAGAGCGTCGCCGTGCGCAGGCCGAAGCGGATCGACACCACCAGCGAAAGTATGAGCACTCCGCCGATGGACAGGAACCGGCTTTGCTCGATTCCCGGGACATTGATCAGCAACCAGACGAAACCTGCAAGCGCTGTCGAGTATCCGAGAAGTTCGTAGCGTCCGATCGTTGTCGGCGGGCGGAAATCCTGCCGCCTCAGAACGAAGAGGAAAAACGGGCAAAAAACGAGTGTTCCGAAGGCGTTGGTCTGGACATAGCCCAGATACCCGGACGCCATCTGCGCCGGCAGATTCGACGCCATCTGCACCGGCAGATTCGTGCTCAAGTATTGAACCAAAATCCAGTAAAACCCGGCAAGCAGCGGGCCGGGCAGACAGCCTAGGACGACGAATTTCCCGAAATCTCTCAGGCTCGAAAACGTCAGGTCAATCCTCACGCTCTTGGTGAGCAGCGCCCAACTGATCACCAATTCGAGAACGTAGCAGACCGGCCCCGCATAATCGGAAGGCACCAGCCCCCCGTTCAGGAGATTGCTGCTGGCAAGCGTGCCGAGATATACTGCTGGAATCGCCCTCTCAAGCCCGTAGATCAGAGCGACCGCCAGCGCAAACCCCGCCGACGGCCAGATCGGACTGATGATCCCCGAAGAGGATTTTGCAAACCACCCGCCCGCCTGGGAGAGGAGGAAAACCGCAAACGTCATCCACCCGATCTGAAAAAGAAACTGCGGCAGCCCCGCCTCCTCCGAGGGGTGCGGGGAACTCATCTGTTTCGTCGGGGGCGAATCCATCGCGCAAACCATAAAGCAGAGATCCCATCACGTAAAGGAAAGCAAAAATGCAGAAGCGGCGGGAGCTCTCCTTCTCCCGCCGCCCTGCGTTCTGCGTTTGACGCCTGGACTAGACCGCTTTGTCGCCAGTCTCGTCGGTGCGGATGCGGATCGCTTCCTCGACCGGTGATACGAAGACTTTTCCGTCCCCGATCTTGCCGGTCTTGGCCGCCTTCACGATTGCCGCCAGTGCGCTCTCCAGAGACGCATCTGCCAGCACCACCTCGATTTTGATCTTCGGAAGGAAGTCCACCGTGTATTCGCTGCCCCGGTAGATTTCCGTGTGGCCCTTCTGCCGTCCGAACCCTTTGACTTCGCTCACCGTCATCCCCTCGATCCCGAGGTCGGCGAGCGCGTCTTTGACTTCTTCCAGCTTGAACGGCTTGATGATTGCTTCGACTTTTTTCATAGGAGTGTTTTTCTAATTGTTCGCTTCGGTTACTTGTTGAGGATGTAGCCTTCCTCGCCGTGATCCGTGATGTCGAGCCCGGCGGACTCGTCTTCCGCCGAAGGCCGCAGCCCGATCACAAACTTGACGATGAACCCGATGACCGTTGTGCCAACAATCGCCAGCACCAGGGTGATTCCGATCGCCTCAAGCTGCGGAATCCAGAGCGCATGGGCTTTGACAGCGGCTTGCAGGCCGTTCTTTTCCGTCACTGCCGAGACAAGGTTGGCGTTGACGGCCGGATCCACCAGGACACCAGTCAGGAAAGCGCCGATCGTTCCGCCGACAGCATGCACCCCGAAGGTGTCAAGCGCATCGTCGTATCCGATGAGCTTCTTGAGGTAGGTCACTGCGAGGAACGGCACGAAGCCTGCCACCACACCAATGATCACCGAGCCCGTCGAGTTGACAAAACCGCAGGCAGGCGTGATCACGACCAGTCCCGCAACGGCGCCAGAGCAGAAGCCGAGCACGCTAGGCTTTCCTTTGAAGATCAACTCGGCGAAGGCCCACACGAACGAGGCAACCGCAGTGGCCAGTGTCGTTGTTAGGAACGCATTTGCAGCCACGCTATCGGCTCCGACCGCGCTGCCCGCATTGAACCCATACCAGCCGACCCACAGCATCCCGGTGCCGACCATGCAGAGAACCATGCTGTGCGGAGGCATCGGCTCCTTGCCGAACCCGACGCGTTTTCCGAGAATCAGGCACAGGATGAGTGCCGACCAGCCCGAGGACATGTGCACCACCGTGCCGCCAGCAAAGTCAATCGCCGGGATCTTCGCGTCGGGATTCCAGACGCCATTCATGAGACCGGTGCTGCCCCAGACCATGTGCGCCAGCGGGAAATATACCACAAACATCCACAAAAAGGTGAAGATGATGAGCGGGATGAATTTCAGCCTTTCCGCCGTGGCTCCGAAAATGAGGGCCGGCGTGATAATCGCAAACGTGAGCTGGTAGATGCAGAACACGCTCTGGGGAACCCAGTAGGCGTAATCAGTGTTTGGCGCGGCCGTAACCCCGTTTAAGAAAAAGGCTTCGGTGCCGCCCAGAAAGGGGCTGCCGAAGCTCTTCCCGAACACCAGGCTGTATCCGACGGCCCACCAAAGGATGGTAACCAGGCCGGCGATGCCCAAACACATCGCCAGAACGGACAGCACGTTTTTCTCGCGAACAAGTCCGCCATAGAAAAGAGCCAATCCCGGCAGCGTCATGAACAGCACCAGGGCCGCGGCCACCATCATCCACGCCGAATGTCCAGGACCGCTGACCCCTACGGAGGGAGTCGTGAGCCCGGCGGGAATAGTCCCGTCGGCCGCCTTTAAGGCTGTCGTCGGATCGGCGTTATTGAGGTAAGCCTCAAGGCCTGCGACGCGTTGTTCGAGCGTGGGTGCGGGTGGCGCAGGGGTTGCAGCGGCGCTTTGCGCAAACGCCGAACTCGGGGTGAAGAACGATCCGGCCGCAAGAAGCGCAGCAGCCAAGGTCGCCAATAGATTTTTGGTTCTGAACATGGATGTATGTTTTGGTTATTGCAGACTGAATGATCTGCAAATGACCAAAAGCAATCGCCGTGCCAACTATTCAGGCCAACCGACACCGTCACAACGCCACCCGCCTGACAAAAAATCGCCAGAACGAGACCGTCTGGCGAAATTCACCCACTTTCCTCCCGCCGGAGATGATTCTAGGAAGAGATTTTCGAGGCTGACCGTTTAGTTTCCAGATCCGGGCTTGGGAGGCATGAGGGCGCTGAAGCCGACCTGACTGATTCCGGCTTCCCGGCAATAATCCAATACTTTCAGCACGCGCTCATACGGAACATGCCGGTCCGCCCGCACAACGGCAACCTGCCCGGGTTGAAGTTTGACGAGTTGGCCGAGCATCTGGACCAGACCGTTGTCGGTGATATCTTTCTGGTTCACTGCCATTGACCCGTCGGCCCTCACGTTGACGATCACGGGAGTCGGGGCCGGATTCCGCGGGGCGGAAGAACTCGAGGTGGGAAGCTGGATCCCCACGTCAGACTCAATACGAGCCGTAGACCAGGCTACGAGCATGAAGATCACGAGCACCATGAGAATGTCTACAAAGGAGGTGACGTTGAAATACAACGGAGCCGCAGTCACTTGTCCTGTCTGGAATTTCATGGTAAAAAAATGGGCAGTGAGGGGATCGAACCCCCGACCAATAGTGTGTAAAACTACCGCTCTACCGCTGAGCTAACTGCCCGAAATGCGTTTATTGTAAGTGCTTTATGCCTTTTTTACGTTTACTGAGTTGACACTATTTGTTGACACCGATAAGCTACCAACGCCATGAAAACCACCTACCAAAAACTTACCAAGGTCAGCGGGATAAATTATCTGTATCGCCATGAATCAGGAGTTTACTGGGGAAGGAAAAAATTCAAAGGCGAAAAATCGGCAACTCTGAAAGTTCTGGACACAGACAATCGCAAGCTCGCGGAAATCAAACTGGCCGACTGGATCAAGAAAAAAGCGGGGGCGACAGCGGGAGACATCACGCTAGAGGGGCTGTGTCAGAAGTTTGTCGAGACAAAAGCAGGGAACAGGGAAGGCACACAAAAAGTTTATCGCTGGGTGCTGAATCGCTTGGAAAAGGAATTTCCGTATTTCAGAACCGCCGTTTTTAAAATCAACCCTCTCGAATACACAAAATTCGTTGCGGGGTTGAAATTGAAGCCAAGGGGCAACAATCTGTTTCTTGAAATCTTGGGCGGGATTCTTGATGTCGGGGTTGCTGGGGGGTATCTCCTGAATAATCCATTGCAGGAGTTGAAGAAAAAAGGGGTGAAGTCGCGCCGAAGGGTCAACCGCAAGCCCCCAAACACCCCGACGATTGAGCAAGCGGAAAAAATCGTTGCTGCCATGTATAACAAGGGAGATGAGAACGGGCCTCTGTGTTCCTCCGATTTTTTGAAGTTCCTTTTTTTGGCGGGCATCGGTGAGGCTGAATTACGAACTTTGAAATGGTCTGATGTCGATTGGACTGCGGAAAGAATCCAAATCCAGAGGGTAAAAACAGGAAGTTATTTCTATGTCCCCTTCTATCCGTGGTTAAAACCGTTTCTTGTTGATCTCTTCGCAAGGCGGAAGGTCAAACAGGGGCAGATATTCAAACTCAAAACCATTGCCATTGGACTCAGGAACACTTGCAGAAAGTTGGAATTCAAACCCTTTTCTCCCCGCAACTTCCGGCAAGCCTGCATTGTTCGCCAGTTACGGGCGCGATTGCCTGTCAAATTGGTGGCACAATACCAAGGACACACAGACGGCGGGGTTTTAATTATGAAAACTTACAGCCAAGTAATCAGTGAAATGGATTCGACCTACGAAAAGGACATGCTCGCCAATTTGAAGTAATCACCCTCTGAGTCTGCCCCTGTTGGCTCCGATCTGGCAGGGGATTTCTGATGCTCATACAATCGCCTGCCTCTGGTAGTTTTCGAGACTCTCCCTAGAAATTCGCTTGTGTCGAAACCCGCCCAAGACCTTCAAGCAAGCATCGTCAATCAAGCGATAAACGGAAGTGTGCGAACATTTCAAAATGCCTGCAACCTCATCAATGGTGTAAAAATCAGGCTTGGCTTGGGGTTTCGTGTTCATCTTCTTTAACTCCGCGATTTCCGCCGCCAATTTCATCACCACGACTCCCACATCGCCAAAATGCGAGAGGTCAGGGATTTGTGTCATTTCTTGCATGAAATCAATTATCAAACAATTTGTTCCCGGCGTCTATTTTTTAGAATTAATCGGAGGCGCTTTTTTCTGATCCGTTCAAGCGGGGCAGATGTAATTATTTTAGTGACCTATGCTCGTTGCCTACTCGCTGACACATTGCCCCCCGAGGCTCTCCGCATCTTGAGGAATTCATTGCGGTCTTCCGGCAACGCAGCCTTAATTCTGGAAGCGCTTGACGATCTTGAAGGGAAATTGAAGCGATATACCCGCGAATTCCAAAGCCGATCTGGAGATTGGATGCCAGCATTTCCATTTGATATTGCGAATCGCTCCGGTGAATTCGACTCCACGTTACGGGAATTTCTCATTGCTATTGGGTCGCGGGTTGACCTTACGAACTTTTCGCCGCGTCCATTAACGGAAGCGCATTTTCATGGTGACTTGGCAGGACGATGCAGAAAGGCCGGAATTGAACTTTCCCATGAGTATTGCGACGGGGTAAAAATCGACAGGTGGGGCCGCGCGCGAGCCGATAGATACCATGTCCTCCGACTGAAAAAAAACGAGATAGTCTTGGATGTTGAAGATAACGGAGATGGAACCGCGCATATTATACGATTTTTGGCTGTATGCCCACAAACCAGCGCCATCACAAAAATGCGAACTTTCTCAAAAATGGTTTCGCTATTGCACCAGACTATGCCGGTCATTCATGGTCGGGCTGCAACTGGCGACGACAACGCAGTCAGATTGCAAAATGGAGAATGGCGTTTCCTTCAAGAAACAAGCCCGTGGGGGTTTTCGATTAGCCGTTTGGAGCATTTTTGGTTTGCCGCTGGTGCTGTAACAGCGCGATTGATTGGCAACTGCGATCCTCTGTTGTTTCTCTACAGAGAAGATGAGGCTATAGCGTTCCACCAACGATTCCGGCAGAAAACACCCGCTGGGGCATCCCCGTCACCGTATGCACTCGCGAGCCGCTGGGGTATTTTCGGCAAAGAAGCCCTGTCCCGATTAAAAGAGGACATCCAGTAATTTCCATTTGCAAATCGCCTGACCTCATTTGGTCATCTTTTGCTTATCGCTTTCGGCTCTTTTGCTCATCCGTTTCTTATCTGCGGATCATCCTTGGCCTTGGATCGCGTATTTCTCCGAATTAAAACGCATTTTATTTCTCCGCAGAAGGAACACCCTCCCCCACTTTTTTAAATCCTTGCATGGATTCGATATTTTTTCGGTGGCAGGGGTATCTGCTTTATATAAATCAAGAAATCAGTGATTTAACCAATTAAATGGTAGCTACTTACAATTGTTTGTAAACTGGCTACATGCAAGACAATGAAATCACTCAGGTCAACGACGCTCGACAATCGGGGCGCGTCCAACTCAATCCATTAACACCGATTCTCGGCGCAAAACAGCGTCTAAAAATGCGTCCGCTTCATCGCCTGACCGTTTCCAAGCCTTTTCGGGAATTGACCGCCAGAACCTTTCCAGCGCTCGACCGCAATCCGGCCTACTGGCGGTTCATGCAATACTTGCTTTTCGGGACATTTATTGATGAGGACACGGGCCGCTTGATAATTTCTCAAAAGGATCTGGCCGAAATTGAGGGTTGGACGAGAGGCATGGGAAATTATCGCGCAATCCGGTTCCTCACCGCATTTCAGACCGAGGTGATGACTCCCGAAACATTTTCTTGGACAGGTTGGAGGGGTGGCAAGAAGTGCCGACAGGTTCAAAGATTCGATCCGCCAGCGTCATTTCAAACAGCTTTGGATGAAGAATGGGCCAAGACTCATCACGATCAGGGGCGCGTCTATTTTTGCGACGGCAGAACATTCAGCAAGAAAAAGCAGAGGCAATGCCGAATTGAATGCAGGAATGCGGCTATTTTTTTGCAGGCGCTTGCACCATGCGAAGAAGCGCGGGAGATTCTGGATTACTTGAATCATCTGCCGCCGAATCTTTTTTCGGGCATTCTGAGGAATTATCATGCAGCGCTTCAGGTTGCACAGGCACTCGAAAACGAAAATGCAAGGCGACAGCAGTTGAGGATTTTGAAAGCGATCAATGAACAGCCGCAACCGTTTTATGCCGCGAGCGGCAATGCAAACACGGATCGGATTTTTGGCATCGGCGACTGTCTCACCGGCCTTGAAAGAAATGTCCGTCGGGCGCTTACAGCCGATTGGCAGGAGGGGGACATAAAATCAAGTCAACTGGCGATCTGCGCGGCGGCATGGAATGTTGAAGTTGTTCAGGATTTTCTCAGGGATGGCGGGAGCGTTTGGAAAAACCTTTTTGAATGGTTTGAATTCGATACGGCAGAGGGTGCGAAAGCAAAACCTGCCCTCAAAGATGCTCTCTACTCCACCTGTTACGGAATGCGCACGCAGTATATTGGCGGGAGGCTTGGCAAGGCACTTGAAATCGCCGGAGTTGTCCGCAACGGCAGTTTGTTTCTGAGAAATCCACTCATTCAAGCCATGCTGGCCAGTCGCAATGAGGCCACGAAACAAATTCTACGTAAGAGCGGCGCAAAAACATGCTTTGGAAAGTGGCTTGAACTGGGGAAACTCACACCGCCACAGATTCTGGCGCAAATCGCACAGGCCGCCGAATTAAAATTGATTTATCCGGTCGTCCAACTGGCGAAACAAACCGAGGAATTCAAAATCACGCTTTGGCAGCATGACGGCTTCTCTGTGCATTTTACGAGGAGAGAGGAACGATGGAAGCGGAAATTGGCGCGTGTTGTTTCCGAACAGGCCGAAAAAATGGGAATCGTTACTGGGCTCGAATGGAAGGATTGACTGCGGAAGAATACTTTCCTCTCTGTTCTTTCTCTTTCCTCCTTTGCTTCCCTACTTCTTCATATCTAATTACAATAGAATTAGTTATGCAGGAAAAGTCCGATTATTCGTTCCACAAAGTTGCCAAAATGGCCTTTATGTTACCGCACGCCTGTCAGGAACGGCCTTAGGGGACAAGAGCCAGTCTATAAAAAATAAGAGCCAGCATAAAAAGGCCTATAGAAATCAAAATCACCGTAAGTAAATGGTTGCTTTTTTGAAGCTGAACCGTAATCAGATCAGAGGCATCTGGCTTACCAGCTTCGCAGAGGTATTTCACAGGCGACCATTCTTTCAAGCCGCAATGATAAAAAAGTGAGTTTGCAGTTATTGTCCCGGCGTTCCACATGGATTGCATTTGTTTTGGTGTGTATGGCCCTTCCTGAACATTATTCCTCAGCAGGTAGCATTCTGCATCTGCTGGAGTGGCCGCCGAAATGCTAGTTCGTATTCTGTATGCCTCTCGTTCGATACATTCTATCGGCACAAAGTTGTTAAACTCTGGAAACTCACCAATTGGCCCCCAGCCATGTGGGCCACTGATAGGACATAATAAGGTTTGACTATCAATTAGGCTACGTTGTTTACAAAGATCAATAATCTGGTTGTATGTCATTTCCCTGCTGGCTTTGTCGAAAAGCCACACACGATACCTAGCCAATCCGTTTATGGTCTGAACTGGAAGTGGAGGAGGGGTGACTGGAGGTGTCGGCGCTTTTTCTGATTCCGATGAATCCTCTTCTGTATCCCAGACAGGAGGATAGACCTCTCCACAGCTCGGACAGTTTATGGAATCATTATCGGGGGGCGGATTGTCGCGACGGATTGGCCATTCGCAAGTCGGGCATGTGGCTTTGTAACTCATGGATGGATTTTCTAGAGGTGGCACAGAGACTGAATCCGCCTGTAGAATGGCATTTTATTCACTCAAAAACGCCATACGGGTATGGCACTTTTGTCAAGTGAATACTGTATGCCGTGAGGGGTGGCATCAAGAATTTCTGTCGCGGTTGGCTCCCCCCGAAAAGGGAAGAGGAATTTCATCGGGCCATTCTTGAAACAACTCCGCGAGGCAAGGGGAGTCACCCAAGCTCAGTTGACGACGTTGCTTCAGCTCGGCGGATGGGATCTTTCTCGGCAGGTTTTGGCTTTTGTCGAAGATGGGAGCCGCATTTTGTCGGACATCGAAATTTTTGCGATTCTGCGGGCGCTCGGCCACAACCCCGAAATTTTGCAGAATGCCTTCGATCATTTCTGCAAACAGCATTTAAAAGATGGCCGCGTGAAGCGGTGATGTCCTGATCTCCAGAGGTCCGGCAGTTTTTGAACCGGTCGCCGGAAACCTCTAGTTTGGTGTATTCAAAAAAAGGTTGCTCGCTTTTTTGCCTTTTTTGTCCGCTTTCCTTCCATGAAAGATTTTTCAAAATGTTACCACGAATACATTTGACAAAACTGATAACACTTGATAGATTTATTGCCATGAACATTACCGACACACCCGTTGCAATTCTGGTTCGCGTCTCAACCCAGCGGCAGGAATCAGAGCGCCAGATTTCGGAATTGAAATCGTATGCCGATTCAAAGGGGTATCGGGTAGTCGAGATTCTCACCGAAACCATTTCTGGGAAGGCTGACGAGGGAGAGCGGCACGGATTACAACGTGCGGAGGAATTGGCCAGAACAGGCAAGATCAAAAAAGTTCTTGTCCATGAAGTTTCCCGCTTGGCTCGCCGCAATTCGATCACGCATCGATTCGTTGAGACTCTGGAGGAATACGGGGTGTCGCTTTACTGGCACGCTCAGTCCATCGAAACCCTCCTGCCGAACGGAAAGACCAATCCCGCCGCTCGAATCATGCTCGCCTTGCTCGCGGAAATGGCCAGAAATGAATTGGAAGTCCTTCGCGCCCGTATCCTGTCAGGATTGGCCGAGGCGAGGCGTAAAGGGGTTGTGCTGGGCCGGAGAGCGGGCACAACACTCCCGCCCAAGGATCTGCTGAAAAAGCATCCTGACATCCTGCGGAACCTCAGAAGCGGTCAGAGCATCCGGCACACCGCAAAGATCACAGGGAAGGGGTTTTCCACTGTCTGCCGAGTGAAGGCTGTTCTTGAAAAGCAGGGCGCGAATTGAAATCGCCGCTCATTGTCGATTGTTGACACCATAATTGACACCGATGATTGAAAAACGGGCATTTTGGCGAATTTTCATATTTTATATATTGCTTTTAAGTAACTGTATTAAAATGTTTTGTGAAGATATTGTGAATTCGGAGTAGGTGGCGATCTCGCCACAAAAAAAGTGTAAAACTACCGCTCTACCGCTGAGCTAACTGCCCGATTGTGTACGAGCCGGAAGGTAGCAGGTCGACCGCTCTGGCACAAACCCAAAAGCGTGAACCTTCAAGCCGCATGTCGCTTCCAGATTGGCCCTGCCAACCCCGATTTCATCAATCAGCAGGGCGCCAATGCCCGGAACCCTCTTGTCCCCCGGCGCGGATAGAAACATCATATACTCCCGCCCCAATCCGCAATGCCTTCGCGGCGCTGTTCGGATTTCTCCTCCAGTTCCGGGTATAAGAGGCGTTAGCTGGCTGGTTCTCCGACAGCCTTGGCCGTGGATTTGTCCACGGCGAAGGCGAGTTTTTCGCCGTCGCGTTTGACGGTGACCGAGTCGCCCGGCTTGATCTGGCCGCGGAGGATCTCCTCGGCCATCGGATCTTCGAGATATTTTTCCACGGCGCGCCGCATCGGGCGCGCCCCGTAGGTCGGATCGTAGCCCTTTTCGATGAGGAATTCTTCTGCCGTCGCATCGAGTGTGAGGTGGACATCCTTCAGGCGGATGCGCTCGATGACTTTGGACATTTCAAGGTTCACGATCTTCACGAGGTCCGGCTTGGTCAGCGTGTGGAAGACGATGATGTCGTCGAGGCGGTTGAGGAACTCCGGCTTGAAGACGCGTTTGGTTTCCTCGAGGATTTTTCCACGCATCGTGTCGTGGTTGTCGTCGAGATTCGGCGCACCGAATCCGAGGGTGGTCTGCTTTTTAATCAGCTCGGCCCCGACGTTCGAGGTCATGATGATGATCGTGTTGCGAAAATCGATTTTCCGGCCCAGCGAGTCGGTGATTTTCCCTTCCTCGAGAATTTGCAGGAGGAGGTGCATGACATCCGGGTGGGCCTTTTCGATCTCGTCAAAGAGCACGACGGAATACGGGCGGCGGCGGACTGCCTCGCTGAGCTGGCCACCCTCCTCGTATCCAATGTATCCCGGAGGCGATCCGATGAGGCGCGACGCGGTGAACTTCTCCATGTATTCGCTCATGTCGATCTGGATGAGCGAATCCGCGTCGCCGAACATGAACTC
>CAZSDC010000041.1:0-19333 GCA_964605515.1 uncultured Chthoniobacter sp. | reverse complement strand
GGTGGTCGCTCCCCCCATGGCCTAAGTCTTTGATGGGTAATAGATTTCCTTGCTCAACTCGCCGCGTTTTTCACTCGGCGAGTTGACACGGTCGAACCATTTCTCAAATCAAAGGCTTCTGCTCCGTCGTTCAGCGGAGATTTCCGGGTGCGCTTGCGTGGAAGCGGGCGAGGTTACTAAGTCCGAGGTGAAGCCGACGTCGGTCACAGAGTCCGGGGTTTCGAGAAGGAGGCGGGCCTCGCCGACGCGCAGTTCGTTGACCAGATCGGTGAATGTCCGCAGTGTCTGGCGTTTGAAGTAGCGGCAGAGTGGCGGGGGCCGATGAGCGCCCAAGCGACCTGCCCGCGCACGAGCAGGATGTGACCGTGAACTGCCAGGCATGGAGGTAGGTGATGCGCCCTACGATTTTTTTGATTTGGTGCGCCCACCACCTTCTTGGAGCGAGGGACACGCGATGACCAGCTTGCCTGCGGGAACCGGCGGCTTCCATCCGGCGGGTCCGCAGTCGGTAATGATGCAGCCGATTTCGTTCCACGAGCATTGCCGGATCATGTCGCGCTGGCCCCATTTGCTGGAGTCGGCGAGAATGACGACGTTCTCCGCGTTTTCAATGATCGCGCGCTCGCTCTCGACGACGAGCTGGTTAGTGTTCGTCGCGCCCCCGGGATCAAGTCCGCCAACGGAAAGAAATGCCCACTGGCTGTGATATTGGCGAAGGTTCGCCACAGCTTGCGGCCCGACCAAAAGGCCGGATCCAGGATAGACAAACCCGCCCGTCAGAAATACCTCGGCCCCGTTTACATCGCTGCGGAGCTGCTCGATGCGGTGGGCGATCAGGATCGAATTTGTAACGATTCTCACCGCGCGGTTTGCCAGATACGGGGCGAGGCGCAGAGTCGTCGTCCCGCCGTCAATTGCCACGACGTCGCGGTCCTTGACGAGTAGGGCAGCCTCGCGGGCGATGCGTTCCTTCGCCTCGGCGTTGAGCGCCTCCCTCAGCCTGCTGGGAACCATCTCGCTCTCGTGAAAACCGGAGCGCCTGCTCAGGCCACCCCATGTTTTCTCGGCCATGCCCTCGGCTGCCATCCGCGCAAACGCACGGCGCGCGGTTGCCGGTGAAATGGAAAACTCCCGGCATGCCTCGCCAACGCTCAACTCCCCGTGCAGGGCGAGAAGTTCGAGAATTTGCCGGTCGCGTCTTTTGGAGCTCATCGCAGGAATGCCATGCAGATTGGCAGTGTTATTCCGTAATGAGAGCCAAAAGTCAAAGAATGATCGATGTGATTGATAAATGATTGACTAATGATCAATTACGCCGTCATAGTTAATCATGATTCTTTCACTTGGGATAAAATCCGACCCGATAGAATACCGGTATTCGTTCCCCTGGTTGTTCCGTCTCATGGCGGACGAAGGGGTGACCCGCCTGCAGTTCGGCTCGTTTTTTGAAGCCTATCAGTTGCCCGATTCGTATTTCCACCGCTTGAAAAAGCAGGCGGACGATTTCGGGATCACCATCGACAGCCTGTTCACAGCTCACCGCGAGCTGGGCGGATTTTTCCAGGAGGATCAGGAATGGGAGGTGGTGGCACGGCGGAACTTCGAGCGTTTTATCGAAATCGGCGCCATCCTCGGAGCGAAGTCCGTGGGCTCGAATCCCGGCGCAGTGCCAAGAGATCTGATGGGCACCAAGGCGCGCGGCACGAACTGTTATCTGGCGCATATGAAGGAGCTCATGCACTTCGCGAAGCAGCGCGGAATCGAGTGGCTCACCGTCGAGCCGATGTCCTGCCTCGCCGAGCCGCCGACGCTCCCGGAGGAAGTGAGAAAAATGGGCGAAACCCTCACGAGCTACCACGCGGAAAACCCCGAGACCACAGCCCGCGTCGGCTATTGCGCGGACATCGCCCACGGCTATCTCGACCAACAGGCCGGGCATGGGTTTAAACCTGTGGAACTTTTCGAGGCGGCCCTGCCGTGGCTCTACGAAGTCCACCTGAAAAACACCGACGAGCGCTATCATTCGACATTCGGCTTCGAGCCGGAAAACCTTACCAAAGGCATCATCGATGTCGCCAGCTTCCGTGACATCCTCCTGCACCGCGCTGCGGAGATCCCGGTCAAGGAAATGACCGGCTACCTGGAAATCGGCGGGCCAAAACTCGGGCGCGATTACACCGACTGCCAGCTCGAAGACCAGCTCCGCCAATCGTTGCGGCACTTGAAGGAGGTTTTTCTGGCAGCTCCGGAAACATTGGCCGCCCCGGCCCGCCAGCCCGTCGTTCTCACGGTTGCCGACGAAGCGAGGCTGGTGAAAATCGCGCCGTCCATGATGTGCGTGGACCCGATGAATTTCGAGTCCGCGCTGCGCCGCGTCGAGGCGCTCGGCGTGGACATGCTGCACATGGATGTGATGGACGCTCGCTTCGTGCCTAACATGCCGCTTGGGCTCTCGCTGATCGAGGCGCTCGCGTCAAAAACCCGCCTGCCCATCGACGTACACCTCATGGTCGAGGACAACGATTTCTTCATCGGCCTGCTGGAGAAATCCGGCGTCGCCCAGATTTCCGTCCACGCGGAATCCTGCCCGCACCTCGACCGCACGCTTTCCCGCATCCGGGAAATCGGAGCAAAGGCCGGCGTGGCGCTCAACCCAACGACGCCGCTCGCCTCGCTGGATTACGTGCTGGAGCGCCTCGATTACGTGCTTCTCATGACGGTCAACCCCGGGTTCGCGGGCCAGACGATGACGCCCGCCTCGCTGCGCAAGATCGCCGACTGCCGCGCCTACCTCGATCGGAACGGATTCAGCAATCTCCCGATCCAGGTGGATGGAAATGTGAGCTTTGAAAATATCCCCGCGATGGTGACAGCGGGGGCGGATTGCCTGGTCGCCGGCACCAGCAGCATTTTTCACAGCGGGGCGGGTTGGACCGAAAACATCGGCCGCGTGCGCGACTCGATCAGCGAAGTCAGAAACCGCAAGCTCGCTGCCTGAACACCATGAAAAGCCTCGTCTATTTCCTCGATAAGCCAGGCGGCGAATTTACTGCCGTCGAACAGGTGCTGCACGAACCAGGTCCCGGCGAGATCCGTGTCCGCACGTTGCGCACGTCGGTCTGTCAGTCCGATGTCGTGATTTACAAACAGGGCCTGCCCCGCATTAAAGGCTGGCCGGCCATCGTGCTGCACGAGGTGAGCGCCGAAGTGGATGCTGTCGGCAAGGGCGTCACGAAATTCCGGCCCGGCGACCTCATCGGTATCGGCTGCGACATCCCCTGCGGTGATGAGGGCTGCATCTATTGCGGCGACCACGGCACCGGGGATTGGACGAGCTGCCCGAACACCCAGGCGACCGGCCATGAATTTCCAGGCTTCGCCCGCTCGCATGCGATCCTGCCGGATTGGTTCGTGAGCCTCGGGCCGATCGCGAAATTCGACGCGGGATTCAGTGCCGATCACGCCTGCCAGCTGGAACCGCTCGCCTGTTGCCTCGAAGGCATGACGCGGGTGAACCACTGCATCGAAAACCGCATCGTCGTGCTCATCGGGGCGGGTTCGCAAAGCACCTACGCGCTCCAGTGCGCGCTCGCGATGGGCGCCCGAAAGGTCATCCTCATCAACCGCGGCCCGGAACGCCTGCAGCGCGTCCTGCGCGATTTTGGCAATGACCGCGTGGTCGGTCTCCCGTGGGATGAAAGCGTCGTCGCCAAGGTCTTCGCCGAGTGCCGCCCATTCAACGAGCCGCATTTCGTAATGGTCAACACCCCCGCCGAACCGGGCTACCGGCTTGCCACGCAGCTCATGGGCTACGGCACTGTGATGGATGGCCACGCCGGCGTGAAAGGCGCGGGCGGAAAGCCCCGCATCTCCCACGAGGTGGACCTCAACAACGATATCCACTACAAGCTCCAGTGCTACCAAGCCACCCATGGCTCGGGCATGCACGGCATCGGCCTCGCCCGCGACCTTCTCGCTAATGGCAAACTCCCGCTGCTCGACAGAATGACCCACGACAACGAGCGCTTTCCGCACACGCACATCAAGGAGGCGATTTTCCGCGCCGCCGACCCGGACAGCCTGAAAGTCATCATCCGCTGGGACACATGAACGCCCTCGTCCTCGAAGCCGACAAACACCTCCGCTATGTGGAGGATTACCCGGTGCCATCCGCTCCGGACGAACGACCCGCCGCGCTCGTGCGCGTTGCGGCATGCGGGATCTGCGGCTCGGATATTCCCCGCGGCTTCGGCGGCAAGGCATATTTTTACCCGCTCGTTATGGGCCATGAATTCAGCGGCGTTGTCGAGGAGCCGGTGCCAGGCGGAAAATTCCGCACGGGCGACCGCGTCGCCGTGTTCCCGCTCATTCCGAAAAACATGGAGACCGATCCTGCGTGCATCGGCGGCGACTTCGCGCAAGCCGCAGAATACGATTACTACGGCTCGCGGCGCGACGGCGCGTTTTCCGAATACCTCCGCATTCCGGAGTGGAACCTTTTTCCGGTTCCGGACCATGTGAATCTTCTGCACGCCTCCATGACCGAGCCCGCTGCAGTGGCCCTGCATGGCGTGAGAAAACTAAGCATCCAGCCCGGCGATGACGCCGTGGTTTTCGGCGCGGGACCGATCGGCAACATGGCCGCGCAATGGCTGCGCATCCATGGTTGCAGCCGCGTGTTCATCGTCGATGTCGAACCGCGCAAACTCGCGCTCGCCGAGGAGATGGGCTTTCATCCGGTCAACGCGAAAGACGGCGATCCCGTCGCCCGGATCCTCGCGGCCACCGGCGGACGCGGCGTCCCGCGCAGCATCGAAGCCTGCGGCCTTCCGATCACGTTCCTGCAAGCGGTGCAGGTATGCGGCATGTTCGGCGAGGTGGTCTTCATGGGCAACATTGCCGGCGAATTCAAAATTGGCGAAAAGGATTTTTCCAACATCCTGCG
The DNA here is from genome assembly GCA_964605515.1 of uncultured Chthoniobacter sp. Classification (GTDB taxonomy): domain Bacteria; phylum Verrucomicrobiota; class Verrucomicrobiia; order Chthoniobacterales; family Terrimicrobiaceae; genus QYQL01. The sequence goes on along the minus strand of CAZSDC010000041.1, from coordinate 14,388 downwards.
CAAAGAGCTCACCATTCACGGAACTTGGAACAGCAAGGTCACACCGGCAGGCACCGATGACTGGAGCACCGTCCTCCAGCATCTTGACCGCGATCTCGTCGTCGCCCCGCTCATCACCGACAAGCTTCCCCTGTCTGATGGCCCCGCGATCTTCGAAGCCCTCGCAAACCGCAAGAGCTACCACAACAAAGTGATCTTTAACATCTCACCCTCCGACAACTGACCTGCCCCCGGAAACGGCGACGTGACATAACCGGAGTTCTGCTCGAAGAAAAATGGAGCAGAGCTCATGAAAAGAAGTCGATTCAGCGAAGAGCAAATTATCGGGGTATTGAGAGAAGCGCAGGCGGGGGAGTCCTGTGAAGGCGGTGTGTGCGGCGGTTGCGAGCTTTGGAGGAGGAGAACAGCCGTTTGGAGCGCTTGGTCACGGATCAGGCTGTGCAGGTCCCTGCGTTGAAAGAGGTGAACGCAAGAAATGGTGAGCCCGGCTGGTCGGGACCCCGAACTTTGCACTTGCGAGAATCGAGAACGGGGTGGAAACTGCCCGCATGTTTCCTGGACTTGGGTTCCTGTGTTGTGGCCTTATCCGTGTAGTTGCGTTGCATGGCGTTAATGTCGCACAAGAGCAAGAAACAACTACTTTCAACAGTGTAACCCGTTGAGAATCAGAAAAGCCGGCGTGGCGGAATTGGCAGACGCGCACGACTCAAAATCGTGTTCCTTCGGGAGTGTGGGTTCGAGACCCTCCGCCGGTAATTTTTGGCTTGTGAGGAACCGCCGGGAAACATTCTGAACATTCGGAATCTCCACTTTTAACCGACAACCCCATGCCTGCAGCCCCATCCCCCTATCTATTGGCAGGCGACATCGGCGGGACAAAGTCGAACCTCGCCACCTTCCGCGTCGTCGGATGCGAGCTTGTCCCGGTCCGCAGTCAACGCTTCAGCAGCGCCTCCTATGCCGGGCTGAATGCGATCCTCCGGGAATACCTGGCCGAGGACGAACGCCCGATCATGGCGGCTTGCTTCGGCCTGCCTGGCCCGGTCCATAACGGTCGCGCCAAGCCGACGAACCTGACCTGGGGCGTTGATGCGGCCGAGATTTCCACGGAGTTTGATATTCCGCACGTCTCGGTCTTGAACGACCTCGAGGCCAATGCCTACGGGATCCCTCATCTCAAGGCCTCGGATTTCGCCATCGTGCAGAAGGGTGCCCCGGACTCATCGGGCAACCGCTGCGTGGTCTCGCCCGGGACCGGCCTCGGTGAGGCGGGAATGTATTGGGATGGCAAGCGATTCCACGTCTGGGCATGTGAGGGCGGCCACGCCGACTTCGGGCCACGAAGCCCGCTGGAGATCGCGCTTTTGGAATTTTTAATGAAACAATTCGGGCATGTGAGCGCCGAACGGGTCGTTTCGGGAATGGGGATTGAGAACATCTACAAATTCCTCCGCGAGACCGGTCGGGGCAAAGAACTTCCCGCTGTGGCCGCCGCGATGAAGACGGCAGACCCGAACCGCGTCATCTCGAAATTTGCAGATTCCGGCGACTGCCCGATGTGTGTCCAGACGCTGGAAATCTTCGTCGGATGCCTCGGCGCGGAAGCGAGCAACATGGCGCTCAAAACGATGGCGGCCGGAGGCGTTTATCTCGGCGGCGGGATTCCCGCAAAAATCCTGCCGCGCATTCAGTCGGTCGGATTTCTCCACGCGTTCAACGACAAGGGCCGGCTCTCATCGATCATGGAAAACACGCCGGTGATGGTCATCCTCAACGATCAGGCAGCGCTCATCGGGGCCGGGTATTATGCGCTCGAAGGCGCCGCAGCTTCGTGACAGGCACGAGCTCCGCGCCTCCTCACTCTCACGCGGAGCGGAGAACGTGCAGCGTAATTTCCGGCGGGCAGTTGAACCTGGCGGTCACTCCGCAGCTTCCGGTTCCAGACGAGGTATAGCCTTGGAGTCGTCCGTGCTGCCATGGACCACGGACAAACCGCCTGTCGATCTTGCAAGGAAGCACGAGCGGGATGCCGCCGGGCAGACAGATCTGACCCCCGTGGGTGTGCCCGCTCAACTGGAGGTCGAATCCCAGAGGTTCGGCTGCGGCATACGTTTCCGGGGTGTGGGAAAGCAGGATGACGCAGCCGTCATGCGGCACCTGGGAACGGACCTTGCCGAGGTCATGCGTTTTATAAAAGTGCGGATCATCAATGCCGGCAATCCAAAGCTTTTGGCCATTTCTCTCAATGACCGTCACTTCGTTCAGTAAAACGGGGAGCCCGGCGGCTTCGAGAGACGGCACCATCTCCACAAAGTCGTGGTTGCCAAGAACGCCCCATCTCAGCGGCGCAAAGGCTTCAATGACCTTGCTAGCTTCGCGCAGACTCGGCTGGAAATCGCCCTCGGTTCTATTTCTAAAATCCCCGGTAACAACCGCGGCGTCGTGGGCAACACCGCGCACGAGACGCACGATGACCGGCGTCAGTGCGACGTCCAGATCCAGATGGAGATCGGTCAGATGAAGCAGCCGGAACCCGTCAAATAACGGAGGCAGCCGGGGTAGGATCCACTCCCGCGTCTTAAGCCGCACATCCAGAAAGTTGTGCTTGGCCCGGCGTCCCAGGCCGGTCGCCGCCAGGCAGAAGGAAATGAGCGTATCCAGAGGAAAAAAGCGCTCCAAGCGAAACACGCCCTCTCCCTGGTGAACGAGATGAGCGGATTTCCCCGCTTGTTTCAGCAGTCTTTCGGAGAGGAGCTCCCTCCCCATTCTTGCCTCCAAGGCGGGATAATCTGAGTTCTCCATACCCCGCCGGGGCCGCGCTAATTGTTGGAAGGGCTGTGGAACAGCTTCCGGGTCTGGTCTCTGGCGTCGTCGTTGGGACCCCAGATAAAATTCCCGGGGTTGCGGAGCGGAAAGGTCGGATCAGCCCCGTTGGTGCTCCAGAAAACCTCTGCGATGCGTGACCAGACAACACTCGGAGCCCCCTCGTAGAGCGAGTGGTCCTTGAGTTTGGAACGGACCTCCTTGCGCAGTTCGAAGCTCGACGTCGAAGGCGGAGAATCCAGCTTCAGGCCATGTGTCCTCACGTCGCCCTGGTCAAGAAGTTGGACTTGCGTAAAAACGTAGGTGCCGGTCGCGATGTCCCCGGGGCTCGTCAGGCAGCGCAGGGTGAGAAAAAGCGTGTCGCCTACCTTCGAGGGCCATGCCTCGAACTCGTATCGCTTCGTTTCCCGCGGCGCTTTTCCAGGCGTGGAAAACTTGACGGCGTAGTGGTCGCAATTGATCGGAGTCACCACGGCGACGGAAGCCCTCCCCTTGTCATCTCTCGTCTCCCAGACCCCCAGGAGCCAGGTATTCAAATTCTTCGATGGGACAACGGTCAGAGGGTGGTCGAAAGAAGAGCCGGCAAGCGCCTGAACGAGAAATATGGCCGGAAGCAGACGAACAAGAAATTTCATGACACCCGCTATATCCAAGTTCCGTCCTTAATGACACTGTTTTTCGGCACCACGACAATCCCGTCCCGAATGTAGTAGCCATCCCCATCGAGATCCTGGGATTTTCCCTCGGGGCTGATGACGACATGGCTCCCAATCCTGGCGTTCTTGTCGATGATCGCCCCGTTGATCACGCAATCCCGCCCGATGCCGATAGCGGGAACCCCCTCGGCCGGGCGGTGCACTTCGGATTCGTAGAAGTCGGCCCCCATCATGATCGTGTTTTTTAGCGTGGAGCCAGACTGGATAATGCTGCGGATCCCGAGCACGCACCGTTCGATCGTAGCGTCCCCGATGATGCATCCGTCTGAGATCATCGCGTTCGTGACTTTTGCGGAATTGAGTGTGCTGGCGGGGAGGAACAGCGGCTGGGTGAAAACCGGAGAACCCGGCACAAAAAAGCTATACTGCGGGTTGTTGCCCACGAGATTGAGGTTGGCCTCGAAGAATGCGTCGATCGTTCCGATATCTTCCCAATACCCCTGAAAAATAAAGGCCATCACCTTGTATTGGCTGATAGCGGCGGGAATGATGTTTTTCCCGAAATCCACATAGTCATTGTCCAAGCACGCCTCGAGGATCGAGCGCTTGAAAATATAGATCCCCATCGAGGCCTGATAGAGGTCGGCTTCTGCGGGCTGCCCGATTGTTTTCAGCAGGTCGGGCGGAATCCGCAGCGCGTCTAGAACCTCGGGATCCTTCGGCTTTTCCACGAAGCGCTCGATCCGCCGGTTCTCGTCGGTGAGCATGATGCCGAACCCGGTCGCGGGCTGGCGGGCGACCGGGATGGTTGCGATTGTGAGATCGGCCCCAGTTTCCACATGCTGGCGCAGCATGTCGCGGTAGTCCATCCGGTAGAGTTGGTCCCCGCTCAAAATCACGTAGTATTCGTAGGGATGCTCGAGGAAATACCGCATGTTCTGGCGCACGGCGTCGGCGGTTCCCTGATACCATCGCGAGCCTTCCGGGGTTTGCTGGGCAGCAAGGATTTCGACAAAGCTCGGTGTGAAATCATCGAACTTGTAGCTCGAGTTGATATGCCGGTGCAGCGAGGTGCTGTTGAACTGGGTAAGGATGTAAATCCCGCGGAGCCCGGAATTCAGGCAATTGCTGATCGGGATATCGACGAGCCGGTATTTTCCACCCAGCGGGACTGCGGGCTTGGATCGCTCTTTCGTCAGGGGGAAGAGGCGTGTCCCAGCTCCCCCACCCATGATGATGGCGAGAGTCTTTGAAGTTGGCAGGGCGTTCAACGGGAGGCTCATAAAGCGAATTGCATCTTGCCCATCCCCCCACAAGTTGTCACGGTTCAAATCTCTATGTGTGGAATTGTCGGATATATCGGCCGTTCGGAAGCCCTCCCAGTGCTCCTCGACGGATTGCGCCGCTTGGAATACCGGGGATACGACTCAGCCGGCGTCGCCATTCTGAATGGCGGGTCGGTTGAGGTCCGCAAGGCGGTCGGACGAATCGCCAATCTGGCGGAATGTATTCAGGAGAACCCGGTGCACGGTCACACCGGAATCAGCCACACCCGCTGGGCAACGCATGGCGGTGTCACGCGGGAAAATGCCCACCCGCACTCCGACCAGAGCGGACGGCTATTCCTCGTCCACAACGGCGTGATTGAGAATTACCAGAAGCTTCGCGATCAGCTCATGGAACACGGCCATACCTTCGTTTCGCAAACCGACACGGAGGTCCTGGCGCATCTGGTCGGCGATGAGTTCGACCGGGCGGGCCGTCGGGATCAGGCCGGCTTGATCGAGGCGATCCGGCTGGCGCTCAGGCAGGTGATTGGAACCTACGGAATCGCGGTGATTCATGCGGATGTCCCCGGCCTTATGATCGGGGCCCGAAGAGGGAGTCCGCTTGTGCTCGGCATCGGCGCACACGAGCATTTTCTGGCCAGCGACGTGAGCGCCATCGTCGCCCACACGAGGGAGGTTGTTTATCTCAACGATTACGAGATCGTGGCGCTCCAGCAGGACCGGTTTGAGATTTCCACCGTCTCGGGATCCGGTGCGGACTACCAGATCAGCCAGGTGGAATTCAGCGCTGATGCAGTGGACAAGGGCCAGTTCGCCCATTTCATGCTGAAGGAAATTTACGAACAACCCAACTCGGTGCGCGATGCCATGCGGGGACGGTTCTCGTCAGAGGAGGCCACGGCCATACTGGGCGGGCTCAATATGACCAATGCCGAACTGCGATCGGTGGACCGCATAGTGCTCATCGGATGCGGGACAGCGTTTCATGCGGCGCTTGCAGGGGAATATCTTATCGAGTCGCTCGCGCACATTCCGGTCGAGTGCGAGTTCGCCAGCGAGTTCCGTTATCGCAATCTTCCGCTCGACCGGGACACCCTCGTTTTTGTGATCAGCCAGAGCGGCGAGACGGCGGACACGCTGGCGGCTTTGCGGGAGAGCCAGAGGAAAGGCCACCGCACCCTCGGCATTTGCAACAATGTGGCCAGCACGATCGCGCGGGAAAGCGATGGAGGGGTTTACATGCATGCCGGACCGGAGATCGGGGTAGCCGCCACAAAATCTTTCACCTCGCAGCTGACCATCCTGACTCTGCTCGGCCTTCTGCTCGGCCGGATCCGGCACCTCAGCCATGCGGAGGGACGAACGATCATCTCCGAGCTGGAAAAGCTCCCCGACCTCATCGCCAAAACGCTCGAACTGGACGGAAAAATCGAGAAGATCGCACGGAAGTATGCCCAATCGAAAAACTTCCTCTTCCTGGGAAGGCAGGCGAATTACCCTGTCGCCCTCGAAGGTGCCCTCAAGCTTAAAGAGATCAGCTACATCTCCTCATCCGGCTATCCCAGCGCCGAACTCAAGCACGGGGTCATCGCCCTCATCACCGAGGAAACCCCCTCCCTGTTCATCGCGCCACAGGATGCCGTGTTCGACAAAAACATCAGCAACATCGAGGAGGTCAAAGCCCGCAGAGGACCGGTCATCGCGGTGGGCACCGAGGGCGACACAGCCCTCGCGAAAATCTGCGACGACGTGATCCTCATCCCCCATGCTCCGGATTACCTCACGCCGCTTCTGGCTGTGATTCCGCTCCAGCTGCTGTCCTATCACATCGCGGTCGCTCTCGGTTGCGACGTGGACAAACCCAGGAATCTCGCCAAAAGCGTCACCGTCGAGTAGCCGCCGCGCTTTTCCGACCTAAACGATTTCCACCGGCTTCCCGGTGCGGGAAGATTGGTAGGCCGCGTCGATGATCTTCATGAGCGAAAGCGCTTGGTCCGGGGTATTGAGCGGCGCTTCGCGGCCCTCGATCGCGCCGATGAAGTTGGCGGCGGCGCGCTCACGTCCCATCGCGGGATCGGGTTCGACAATGAGCCGACGGTTCACGGAGCGGCCGTGTTCCTGCGCGTAGATTTCGGCGGTATCCAACGCGGTATCGTCGAGTCCGTCCCGCCCGAAAATCCGCCGGACCGAAGCCCCTGCCTTCTGCCCTTGGAACACGACGGAGACTTCCTCGCGCTCGACCATTTCGGCCCACGAGGCCTGGAAGGAAAGGACCTGGCCGGTCTTGAACTTTACAAACCCGTGCGCGGCGCTCTCGACGTCGGTCACTCCGTCCACCACATCGGGAATCCCCCAGGGGCCCTTGAAGGCCTTGTCCGTGATAAAATCGTCGAACGCCCTGGCGAGAACATATTCCGGCTCCGGGCAGCCCATGAAATAAAACGCCAGATCGACCATGTGCAAAAGATCGATCAACGGCCCGCCCCCAGAGAGTGCCTTGGTCGTGAACCACCCGCCGAAACCGGGAATGCCGGTCCTGCGAATCCACTTGGCCTGAGCCGAATTGATCCGCCCGACCGAGCCGTCGCGGACGTAATCCATGATGGCCTGGCAGTCCGGCCGCGCCCGGTTATTGAAATTGAACAGGAGCGACTTGCCAGCCTTCTCCGCCGCTGCATTCATCTCGACCACTTCCGCCGCATTCAGCGCGGGGGGCTTTTCGCAAAAGACATGCTTTCCGGCTTGCAGTGCCTGGATCGCCACTGGCTTGTGAAATTTGTTCGGGAGGATCACGCTCACGGCATCAATCTCCGGATGCTTGGAGAGCATCTCGGCGGCCTCTTTGTAGTGGTGCCCGATGCCGTAGCGCGCGGCAGCTTTTTCTGCCGCAGCCGGATTGGTGTCCGCAATTGCGACCACCTCGGCTCCCGCAGCTAGAAAGCCGGGAATATGGAACTGCGCCATCCCCCCTGCACCGATAATTCCGACCTTTGTGCTCATGCCTGATTTGTTGCAAATCGCCTATCCCCGGCAAGCAAATGTTTTGCGGCAAGGGCAAAAACTGAACGCCTGCCCCACCGGCTATTTCTCGTACCGGCGCCGGATGCGCTCCAGATAGAACAATCCGCCGGGCAGGCCCCAGACCATGTAAACGAACATTCCCGTGATGGAGATCAATACCCCGGTTCCTTGCGCGACACTGCAAAGCTCCGAGAGCAATTGCTCGAAAAGGGCCTCGCGGACTCCGATGCCGTTGAGACTGATCGGCAGCGACGAGATGGCGGTCACCAGCGGCATGATCGACGTCATATCCAGAAAGCTCACCTTTGCGGTGAATGCGAGCGCGACAAAATAGAATGCTCCGAAATACGCAAGCAGCATTGGCACCGTGTAGAACGCCCCGAGCACAGCCTCCGTGCGGTTCTCTATGCAAAGCTGCCAGAGCGTGGACAGCTTCACGATCTGGTCGCGGAGCGGGAACCTCGCGGGCAGACGGCCGACGAGATGACGGCTCGTCAAAAAAAATGACGCCACAAGCCCTACGCCGATCACGAACAGCACGATCGCAAAAACCTTCATCGCGTTCCCCACGGCGAAGCTGCTCGCAAACCACGCCCCCCGTGTCCACGCAAAACCGAGCCCCATGGCCACCAGCACCAGCACCGCCAGCAACCGGTCGATGGCGACACTCAGAAATCCCGCCGTCTTGTTCTCCGGGTGATCCCGCATCAGGTAGATAACCCGCACCACATCTCCCCCGGTCGTGCCCGGAAGGAACTGGTTGAAAAACGCGCCGATAAAAAACAGCCGGGTCACCTCTCCCAACCGCACGCGAAGGTGCAGCATTTTGAGAAACAACTGCCAGCGCAGGATCCCCAGAAACTCGCAGGCTCCCGCCGAGACGATCGCCGCAATCAACCATCTCCAGTCCGCCGTTTGAAGCGCATTCCAAATCGTGGCGCGACGCTCGGAATCGTGAAAAAGCCACCACAATAAGCCCACCGTTACCAGCACCTGGAAAACCGTCAGCAGGTGTTGGCCCAGTTTCGGAACCTCCCGGCGGGTGGCCTCAGCCGGGGGATAAGCGGGCAGCTGGCTCATTGTGTGCGCATGCTAGCAGCGCGACGGAGTTTTCCAAGCTTCCCGCCATGAAAACACGCGCCGTTGACTTCCGGCACGGGAAGACGATAGTGGCTTTGATTCGTGCGGGGTCCATTTGCCATCAGGCAATCAGGGTCGCTGCCACAAGGAGGTGCGCGATTCCATGAATCAAACCGCCTATGGAAAACCCGCCCCGCACGTCCCACCTCGCCTTCGTCGGCGACTATGTGCCCCGCCGCTGCGGGATCGCCACCTTCACTGCGGACATCTGTGAGGCCATCGCAGAGGAATTTCCCAAGACCAAGTGCATCGTCGGCTCGGTGAACGACCGCGCGGAAGGCTACGATTATCCCAGCCGCGTCCGCTTCGAGATCGCAGAAAATGAGATCGCATCCTACCGCCGGGCTGCGGAGTTCCTCAAGATCAACAACGTCGAGGTGCTCTCGGTCCAGCACGAGTTCGGCATCTACGGGGGGCCAGCCGGCAGCCACCTGCTTGAGCTGATGCGCGGGGTCCGGATGCCGGTGGTGACAACCCTCCACACCGTCCTGCAGGACCCGAACCCGGACCAGCGCATGGTCATGACCGAGATGGACCGGCTCTCGAAGCGCTTCATCGTCATGGCGGACCGTGGGCAGAATCTGCTCGAAACGGTCTATGGCATCGCCCCCGGGAAAATTGACCTGATTCCACACGGCGTGATCGACATGCCGTTCATGGATTCGAATTTCTACAAGGACGAGTTCGGGGTCGAGGGAAAGACTGTGCTCCTCACATTCGGCCTGCTGTCTCCAAACAAGGGCATCGAGTATGTGCTCGAGGCCATGCCGGCGATCTTGGAGCGGCACCCGGATGTCGTTTACGTCGTCCTGGGCGCCACCCACCCGAATCTCCTCGCCGCCGAGGGCGAGAAATACCGGAACAAACTGGAGAGCCTCGTGGAGAGCCTCGGCATCAGGGAGAATGTCATCTTTCACAACTGCTTCGTCCCCCTCGATAAATTGAAGGAATTCATCGGCGCGGCGGATATTTACCTCACACCCTACCTCAACGTCGCCCAGATCACCTCCGGCACGCTGGCCTACGCATTCGGCGCAGGAAAGGCGATCATATCGACCCCTTACTGGCACGCGCAGGAGCTTCTGGCCGGTGAGAAGGGCATTCTGGTTCCTTTTGCCGATGCCGGAGCGATCGCCACGGGGGTCAACAACATCCTCTCCGAACCCACCCGCATGACGGCCATGCGAAAGCGGGCCTGGAAACAGGGCCGCGACATGACCTGGCCGGTCGTGGCCCGCCGCTACATGGAGAGCTTCGGCAGAGCGAGGGAGAGCATGAGCGAACGCTCCATCGTCCTGCAGAGCGGCACGCCGGACCCGGCTCCCATGCCGGAGCTCAAGCTCGATCATCTACGAACGATGAGCGACCATACCGGGATTTTTCAGCACGCCATCTACAACGTGCCGAACTTCCATGAGGGCTATTGCACGGATGACAACGCGCGTGCGTTCATCCTCACCGTCCTGCTCGAAGAGCTCGGGATGTCGTCGAGAGAGGTCGAGCGCCTCGCGAGCAGCTACCTCGCGTTCCTCTGGTATGCATTCGACGGCAACACCTGCCGGTTCCGGAATTTCATGAGCTATTCCCGCCAGTGGCTGGAGCTCCATGGCTCGGAGGACAGCCATGCACGGGCGCTCTGGGCAGTAGCCACCGCGCTCGGACGCTCAAAAAACGTGGGCCACCGCAAGCTCTGCGCGCTGCTCTTCCAGCGCGGACTGTCGCCGGTGGCACGCTTCAGTTCGCCCCGCGCATGGGCGTTCACTCTGATCGCAATCCACGAATACCTGCGGACGCTCTCCGGCGACCGAGTGGTCGGAAAGATGCGCGACACGCTGGCTGGCCTGCTCGTGGGATTGTTTCAGGCCAACTCGTCACCGGATTGGCACTGGTTCGAACGCATCGCCACCTATGACAACGCAAAGCTCTCGCATGCGATGATTCTCAGCGGATACTGGACATCACAGGGAGAGACCCTCGATATCGGCCTCCGCTCGCTCCGCTGGCTGCTTGATGCCCAGACGACGCCGGACGGCCATTTTGCACCGATCGGCTGCCACGGATTCTGGCCGCAAGGGGGGGAGAAGGCACGCTTCGATCAGCAACCGCTCGAAGCCCACGCGATGGTCTCCGCTTGCCTCGAGGCATATTTTGTCACCCGGGATCCCGAATGGCATGCGGCCGCCCGGCGTTGCTTCGACTGGTTTCTCGGGCGCAACGACCTCGGCCAGGCGCTCTACGACCACACAACCGGCGGCTGCCGGGACGCGCTCCTCCAGGATCACCTCAACCAAAATCAGGGTGCGGAATCCAGCCTGGCATTCTCCCTCTCCTGGGCAGAACTCCGCCGCGCCGAACAAAACGCAAAAGCGGCACCATGAGTCGAATCCAAGTCGAGCCGACCGGCATCCTCTTCCGCCCGGACAGCAAGCGAGTGATGGTTCGACCGTTCATTTCTGCCGATCCCGTCCGTATCGGGCACATCATTGCACGCGCGCTCTCGCTGAGCGAGGCGGAGGTCGAAACGCAGCTGGACATGCTGCGTGCCGACTTCATCACCCGCCACATCGACCTCGAATCGTGCTGGCGCCGGCATTTTTCCATGGTGCGCAGCCATGTCGGCGACCAGTTCCTTTCCTTTCCCCGCGAACTTTACATCGGCGCCCTTTTTTCCGGCGAATATGCCCTCGAATCGGCCGCGCTGTTCAATCCCTCGATTGTTCCCCACCCCGACCAGTCGGGCGTCGCGGAGGGCGGACTGCGCTTCGTCCTGAGCCTGCGGGCAACAGGCGAGGGGCATATTTCATCCATTGAGTTCCGCTCCGGAGTGATCCCGGCGGATGGCCCGATCACGATCGACCCGATTTCGCCGCTCGTCAGCGCGCCGGACGTGGAGGAAAATCCATCCTATCGCAAAATCATGTTCTTCCACAAGTTGAAGGAGATGGGGTTTGATAACGAGTGGTCTCAGCGGATTCTGGGGCCGCTCGGCGATGACTTCACCCATTCGGAGTTGGATCGGTCGATGCTTCAGGATCTTGGCGAGTCGGAGGAACACCGGCGGGAGGTCGAACGCACGCGGGAATGTGTGAACTGGCTCGCCCACTCGAACTACGAGGTTCACTTCCCCCCGGCGGTGTCGCTTTCGCAGCGGATTATTTTCCCGGGCTCGCCCAACGAGAGCAACGGAATCGAAGACGCGCGCTTCGTGCGATTCGTCGAGGACGACGGCTCGACGTGCTACTATGCGACCTACACCGCCTACAACGGCCGTGCCATCCTGCCCCAATTGCTCGAAACGCCGGACTTCCAAAACTTCCGCGTCCGCACGCTCAACGGCAACGCCGTGCAAAACAAAGGCATGGCGCTCTTTCCCCGCAGGATCAATGGGCAGTGCGCCATGATCTCCCGCCAGGATGACGAAAACCTCTTCCTGATGATTTCTGACAACCTGCATTTCTGGAATGATCCGCTGCTGCTGGCCGTTCCCCGCCAGCCTTGGGAATTCGTAAAAATCGGGAACTGCGGCTCGCCGATCGAAACCGACAGGGGCTGGCTCCTGCTCACGCACGGCGTGGGCCCGATGCGCCGCTATTGCCTCGGCGCAATGCTCCTGGACCTCAATGATCCCGGCCTCGTGCTGGGGTGCCTTGATGTGCCGCTGCTCGAGCCCATCGGCGAAAACCGCGAGGGCTATGTCCCGAATGTCGTCTATTCCTGCGGAGCCATGATTCACAACGGAAACCTCATCCTCCCCTACGCACTCAGCGACACCTGCTCGACAATCGGCATCGTCAATCTCAAGGAACTCCTCGACGAGATCGCAAAATAGTCCGTTCGGAGTCCTGGCTGATTTCGGGTTCAAACCGGCCGCCAAAAGATTTCTGTCCGCCGGCATGGCGGTCGGAGTTGCGCACACCTCGCCAAACCGCTTCGACAAGACCGGATTTTGCAATTTCCCGATCAGCGGCTACGCTGGTTCGAGAACAGAGCGGAATGCAAACGGTCAGGCTGACGGCTGTGACCGTGTTGGGAAACCGCGGGGCTGACCGCGTGAAGCGGGACTATTTCTTGACCGACGCCTCAACCCACCCGATGAAGGCCTTCGGCCCGCCTGCCAGGTAGCCGACGTTGCGGGTGATTTCCTTGCCTTTGCTGTCCAGGAGCACGAGCGTCGGAAAGCCGTCCACACCGAATTTCTTCTGCAGCTCCTCGTTCTGCTTTTTCACATCGGCGGACTGGGGCTTGTTGTTCGGGAAATCCACAGTGACGAGGACCAGGTTTTTTTCGGCGAACTTCTGAAATTCCGGCTGCGCGAAGGTTTCCTTGTCCAGCTTGATGCACCATCCGCACCAATCGGATCCGGTGAAGTCGAGGAGGACCGGCTTGTTGGTTTTGGCGGCCAGTTCGAGCGCTGCCTTGTAGTCGGTTTGCCATCCGTCTGCCGCAAAGAGGGTGGAGGCTGCCAGAACGAGCGCGGAGAGAATGAGACGTTTCATAGGAGAGCAATCTTCGCTCCGGTTTCGCAGATTTCAAATGCAAAGTGCGGCCGGATCAAAATTCGGGACGATGTCCCCGCTGACGGAATGTCCGTGTCCGGCGGCCATGTGGTGCGCAGCCGCATAGGCGATCATCAGGGCGTTGTCTGTGCGCAATCCGTCCGGCGCGAAGCGGAGGGCGACGCCGGTTTTTTCTGCCTTTTCCGCCGCCTTCGCGCGGAGGCAGGCATTGGCGCTGACGCCTCCGCTCATCGAGACGACTTCGCGTCCATGCGCTTTGGCCGCCCGGAACGCTTTTGCCACGAGGACCTCAACGACCGCGAGCTGGAACGAGGCGCAGATGTCGGGAAGCTCGGCCTGCGAAAAACCCTTTTCCAAAAACACCCGCACGGCGGTCTTGAGCCCGCTGAAGCTGAAATGGGAATCGCCGGAATCCAACATTCCGCGCGGGAAGTCGAAGCGGGCGGGATCTCCAGACCTGGCGAGGCGGTCCACTTCCGCGCCGCCCGGATACCCGAGCCCGAGCATTTTGGCGACCTTGTCGAAGGCCTCGCCAGCGGCGTCATCGCGCGTCCGCCCGAGGAGTTCGTATTTCCCGAATTCCCGCACATCGAAGAGCAGGGTGTGTCCGCCGCTGACGACGAGCGCAATGTGAGGCGGGATTTTTGCCTCGCCGAAGAACGGTGAGAGAAGATGGCCTTCGATATGATTGATTGCGAGAAACGGGCAACCGGCTCCCAGCGCGAGGCCCTTTGCCGCCGCCGACCCGACGAGCAGCGCCGCTGCAAGCCCCGGACCGGTCGTTGCTGCGACGGCTTCAATTTGATCGAAGCTCACCCCTGCTGTGTCGAGGGCACGGTTGACGATGCCGGGGAGGAATTCGAGGTGGTTCCTCGAGGCCACCTCCGGGACGACGCCACCGAACTCCGAGTGGATTTGCGCCTGGCTGAAAATTTCGTGGGC
>CAZSDC010000040.1:0-19759 GCA_964605515.1 uncultured Chthoniobacter sp. | reverse complement strand
GTCCATTTCAGCTCGAATATCAAACCCTTCGGCGGCATCTCGACCGACGCCGCGCAGAACCCCATCCTCTACCGTTCGGGCTACAAACCGTTTGATCTCTCGCGCAAAGAAATCGGCGTCCTGAGGGAGTATGTCGCCAATGGTGGCACGATCATTTTTAATCCGCTCGTCGGCCATCCGGATGCCTACCAATCCGCCCTGCAGGCCGCGCGGGCGATCCTGCCGGAGCAGTCGCTCTACCGCCTGCGGATGGACCATCCGGTATTTCATTCCTACTACGAAATTGACAAGGTCGCGTTCCGTGACCGCCTCGTAAAAGACGGGCTCGCATCGGATCCCCACCCGTGGCTAGAGGGGGTGGATATCGACAACCGCACCGCCATTTTTATTTCGCGCTGGGACTTTTCCATGGGCTGGGAGGCGAACCAGCACGAGAGCTGGGGATATTCCGATGCCGACGCCCTGAAGCTGGGGGCGAATATTGTCAGCTACGTGACCGCGATGCGGGACGCGGGCCGCAGCATCGGCAAGAGCGTGGAGCTCGTGAACGCAGATAAAAAAACGGCGGGCAAGTTCCGGGTCGGGCAGTTGATCCACGACGGGCCGTGGAAAACCCGCACCTCCGCATTCCCGATGCTGTTGAACCAATTCCACGAATCGACTGGGACGCCGGTTTCGTTCGAGCTTCGCGACGTGAGCCTCGATGACGCGGCCATTTTTGAAATGCCGTTCCTCTTCCTCACCGGCACGACGGATTTCGCACTCACCGAAAACCAACGCGCGAACCTCAGGCGGTTCCTGATGAACGGCGGCGTGCTTTTTGCCGAGGCTGCAGAGGGCCTCGAATCGTTCGACGGAGCGTTCCGCGCCGAAATGTCCAAAGTCCTTCCCGACCGCAATCTGGCCCCGCTGCCCGCGAATCACCCGATTTTTCAGCAGCCCGGAAAACTGGCTTCCGTCAAGGCCCGTGCAGCTCTCGCCGCCCGCTCGAACAACCGGATCGAAATGGCTCCGGAGCTCTACGGCATTGATCTCAACGGGGCGCTCGCCGTCATCTACAGCCCCCACGATTTAAGCGCGGGCTGGGAACGCGCGATCGCCCCCTACGCGGTGGGCTACGAAGCGGCAGATGCCACGACTCTCGGCATGAACGTGCTGTATTATGCTGTTACCCACTAGCGCAGGCGCGCTGCTGTTGCTTGCGCTGCCGTTTTCTGCGGCAGCAACCACCCCGCTGGAAATCTGGCCGGACTCTCCCCTTGCCCTGCATGGGGAAACGATTGATCCCGCCGGACTTCCCCAGTCGCTGCTGCCAGCCTTCCGGTTCCAAAAATTGTTTTTGAAAATCCACGCGGGCGCGAAGCCAGAGGATTGGCGGACGGAGATGGAAGCATTCTGCGACTCGCCGGCGGACAACCCGATCACGGTCGCCCTCAGCGAAGTGGCACGCGCATGGATCGCCCGGGCGCAGATGGAGGAGATTGACGTGCTCCTCCGCGGATACTACCGACGCAACGTGCGCTTCCCTGCGACGCTCGCGGAGTTGGGATCGCTCCCGCCATCACTGCAAAAGGATCCGTGGGGAGGGGTATGGAACTATTCCCCGTCGGCACCTCGGGGATTTTCCAAACTTGCGGGCCAGCGGTATCAGCTCGGCCCGGCCTGCCTCCCGAATCTCGCGCCGATTTCCGAGGCGATCCACTCGCACCCGGCGCCGCATGAATGGGGTATCACTGCTCGCGAAGTGAACGGAAAACCCGCACTCGAAATCCGCGCTGCAAAAGTCACCGCTGTCATCCAGCCAGGCGGCAGCATCGAAGGGTGTGTCCTGCTTTTTGTCGGTGACAGATGGGCGCTTATGGCCGGCATGGACCAACTGTTTGCCGTCTCATTCTGATCCCATGGCCGGAATCACCGATCTCCTCACCCCCGAAGCGATGCGCAAACTCGAGACGCTCGTCCTGCGTTCGCGCTATGTGGTCGAGGGATTTCGCGCGGGCATGCACGCCAGCCCGCTCAAGGGCGCGAGCGTCGAGTTCGCCGACCACCGGCAATATGTCAAGGGCGACAACCTGCGCAATCTCGACTGGAAGGTCTTCGGCCGCACCGAACGCTATTACGTCAAGCGCTTCGAGGAGGAAACGAGCCTCCGCACGCATGTCGTCATCGATGGCTCGGGATCGATGGCTTACGGGTCGGGAGGACGCCTCTCAAAATACGAATACGCCTGCCAGGTCGCGGCCGCGCTCGGGTATATTGTCAGCCGCCAGCAGGATGCCCTCGGCCTTACAATTTTCGACGAGGAAATCCGGGCTCACGTTCCGGCACGGAGCGGGTCGCGCCACCTCAGGCATTTCATCGAACAGCTCACCTTCCACCGGCCGGAGAAGCCGACCAACACAGGCCGCTCGCTCCATGCGCTGGCGGAGATGGTCTCCCGGCGGGGCCTGATCGTTCTGATCTCCGATCTTTTCGACAAGTCGGAGGAGATCTTCCGCGCGGTCGCACATTTTCGCAAAAAAATGCACGATGTGATCCTGCTGCACGTTCTGGATCCGTGCGAACTCGATCTCTCGCTCGACCGTGTCGCCGAGTTCATCGACATGGAGACCGGCGAAAAGCTGGAGTTGGATCCCGCGCTGGCACGGCTCGCCTACAAGCAGGAACTGCAGAAGGCGATCGACGAATGCAGGGAAAGATGCGCGGTGCTGAACGTCGATTACCGCTTGGTTTCCACGGCGGAAAGCTTTGAGGAATTCATCGCGCAGTATCTCACCGAGCGCCGGAGGATGTCGGTCTGATGACGTTTCTATCGACAGGAATGCTTTACGGATTGGGGGCATTGCTGGTCCCGGTCATCATCCACCTGTGGCGTCAACGGCGGGTGGTCCAAGTCCGGTTCAGCACGCTCCGGTATTTAAAACTCGCCGCCGCCAGAACCAGCCGCAGTTCCCGGATTGAAAACGTTCTCCTCCTCTTCCTGCGCTGCCTGCTTTTTGCCCTGCTCGTGCTGGCTGCGGCACGGCCGGTTCTGTCCTCGGGAGCCGCCCGCCTTCTCGGTGGCGATGTGCCGCGCACCGTCGTCCTCGCGATCGACAATTCGATGAGTATGGCCTGCCGCGTGAACGGCACCACGCGGCTGGAGGCCGCAAAAGCGCAGGCCCTCGCCGTGATCGATCATCTGAAGCCTGGTGACGATGTGGCGGTAATGGCCATCGGTGCCACTCCTCAGTTGCTTGTTGCCGAGCCAACGGTTGACCACGAAGTCGCCCGCCGGATGGTCGGGAGCATCGTCCCGGGCGAGTCGCTCTCGGATTTTCCCGCCGTCTTTCGCGAGGCACGCAAAATTGTCGCGAGGGGCACGCACGGGCTCCGGGAGCTTTACTTTTTTACCGACAGCCAGGAAAGCGCCTGGCGGTTCGATCCCAAGCCCGTGTTCGACGAGGCATGGAAGCAATCGGGCCTGCACCCTGTGGTGGTCCGCCCCGACAACTTCACCCCCTCGAACGCGGCGGTTGCGAACGTCAAAATCTCCTCGCCGTTTGCGACGGCAGGGGCCTTGATCGCCGGCGTCGCCACCGTGGAAAACTTTTCCGGGAACCCGCTCCAGGATGTCCTGGAAATCCGGGTCGGCGGGGAGCGGGTCACACAGAAGCCGGTTGAGATCGCGCCAGGCTCCTCGATGGAAGTCGCTTTCGAAGCCAGGATGCCGGAGTTGGCCGGACATTGGGCGGAAGGCATCGCCAGCATCGAAGGGGATAACCTGACCGCTGACGACCAGTTCTACTTTGCACTGCCGGTCTTCCAGCAGCCCAAGGTGCTTGTGGTCGAGGGGCAGCAAGCGGGCGAGCCACGCCTGCGGTCCGGATACTATCTGGGCAAAGCCCTCGCAGCCGGATCAGGAGCCATGCCAAAAATTATCTCTTCTCAGGATCTGGATGAAACCGGCCTGGACGGGTTTTCCGCCGTTTTTCTTGCGGATGCCGGAAACCTCTCGGACCGTGCGTTGGCAAGATTTGAGCGCTATCTGCAGAGCGGAGGGACAATCGCCTATTTTCCCGGTGAACTGGCCGACCCGGCGGCCCTGTCCCGCATGGACTTTCTGCCGGCAAAAATGCTCGAAGTCAGCGAACTTCCTCCCGGCCGCCTGGCTGCGCTCATCTCCGAACCGGGCCACCCGCTGCTTGCGAACGCTTGGGACAAGGACACGCCATTCCCGGCCCTGCCGCAAAAAAAGCTCGCCCGCTGGAAGCTTGGTGCCGACGCCAAATCCCTCCTCACATTTTCCAACGGAACCCCGTTTGTGGTTTTTGCGCAGCAGGGTCCCGGACGGGTTTTTATTGTCAACGCCTCCGCCGACCGCGCGTGGGGGGATTTCCCATTGTCGCCCGCCTTCCTTCCCTTGGTGCAGCAAATCGCCCGCTTCTCCTCCGAGGAATCGGGTGGTGACTCGGCCCGCACTGTCGGGGCTCCTTTGCCGGTGACCCCGAATCTTCCCGCCGACCAGCCGCTCACGCTCAAACTTCCGGATGGCACGCAGTCGACCTTGCCTGCCGGAGAAAAATCCGTGCTCACCGACCGTGCCGATAGCTCTGGTTTCTATGAGGCCGGACCTCCGCAGGATCCCGCCCGGCAGGTGTTCTCTGTGAACACCGACCGCAGGGAATCGGACCTCCGCACAATTGCGCCCGCCGCCTTGGAAAAAATTGTTCCGATTGAAACTGTTGCCGGCCTTGACGAACTTAACCTCTGGCTGGCGAAGAGCCGCGGCGTTGTCCCGTTGTGGCCGGCGCTGCTGCTGCTGGCCCTCGCGGTCTTCGCCGCCGAGGCTACCGTGGCAAATCTGCTCGCCAGAAACCGCTCGCAGGGCGACGAACATCACATCAAAACCGGACGCCTGAACAAACGCCGCACCGGCGTTTCCTTCCATCCGGCTGAAACGGAGGCAAAGTTTTGAAGGACATCCTGTGGCAACCCGTTTGCGCGTGGCCCTGGCTGCTCTTTGCGGTCTTGCTGGTGGCTGTCTTGGTGGCCTGGAGCCTAGTTCGCGGGGTTCGATCCCCGCGGCGGATCGCGCTGATCGGGACTTTGCGCGCGCTCATGCTCGCTGTTTTGCTGCTGATGTTGTTCCAGCCGCAGCGGCGGACCGACGACGTCACGACCCTGCGGCCCCAGATCGCCGTGCTGGTGGATGGCTCGGAAAGCATGACCGATCCCGTGGATGACAACCAGCCGACGCGGGCGCAGCGCGTGGCCGAGTGGTTCGGGTCCAAGTCGCATGCACAGGCGAATGGCGATTTCGACCTTCGCGTCTTCCGGTTCGACAGCACATTGACCGAGCAGGCGCCGGACATCCGGGAGTGGAAGTTCAACGGGGCAACCTCCCGTCTGCTGGAGGCTGTGAACCAAGTGCAGGAGCGGTTTCGCGGACAGCCGCTCGCGGCGGTGTTCCTGCTGAGCGACGGCCTCGACACCACAGGCTCGCCAGGATCCGCAGCCGCCCCTGCGGGCGTGCCGGTGTTTGCTTTCGAATTGGAAAAACCTTTTGAGCGGAAGCAGATGGCGAAACGTCTTTCCCTCGCCGGGGTGGACTACCCGCCACGCGCCTCTGTCGGCTGGAATACCGAGATCCGCGTTTCGCTCGCAGGATCGGGGCTGTCTGGCCAAACGGTTGCGGTGGAACTGTGGCAGAACGGACAGCTTCAATCCGAAAAACCCGTCTCCTTCAACGAGGACGAGCAGACCCGGTCGGTCGCTTTCGCCGTATCCCACGACAAGCCGGGCACGGTCCAATATGAGATCCGTGTCAACGACCCGGCCGCGGACAAGGAGGCACGCTCGCATCCGTTTCTCATCGAGGTCATGGAGCCGGGAAACCGCGTCCTCTACGTGCAGAACGCGCTCGGGTTTGATTTTAAATTTCTGCGCAAAGCGATCGTCGGAGACCGGAACCTGAAGCTCGCGGCGTTTGTGCGCTGGGCGGATGGGCGGATCGCCATGCTCGACAGCAGCGGCGGCCAGGCGGAGGGAGCGGCGGACTTTTCCCCCAAGGCGCTGGCAAACTGTGCAGTCGTGATCCTCGGGGATCTTGCGCCCGAGGCCTTGTCGGCGGAGAATGCCGCGGCGCTGCGGAATTTTGTCGATCGCGGCGGCGGCCTGGTCCTGCTCGGCGGCCCGAATCTTTTTGGCTCGGGGGACCTCGCTGCAGGCCCGCTTGGTGCCGCTCTTCCCATCGGCCTACCGGCTCCCTACCGCGAGGGAAAATTCCCGGTACGGATCACCGAAACCGGCTTGCATCACCCGGTATTCGGCCCGCTCTTCGCGCAGGTCAAAGAGTTTCCGCCGCTGCTCACCTGCAACGTCGCCACCACCGTGGCCCCGGCATCCGAGGTGCTCATGCAGGCCGATGTGGGCGGCTCCTTGCATCCGCTGGTCGTGGGGGTGCGGTTCGGGCAGGGACGGGTCGTCGCGGTCCTCACCGACACGCTCTGGCGCTGGAGGCTGGCCGCGAGCGGATGGTCCGCAGACAGATCCCCCTACGACACGTTCTGGGTCCAGTTGATGGACTGGCTGATCCCCAAGGAGCAGGACAAACAAAACGGGAGCCGCATCGAGCTTTTCACCGAGCGGACAAACTATTTGCTCGGAGAACGACCGGAGGTTCGCGCGATTGTCCGGACGCCGGTCTCCGGCGCACCGCTGCCAGCGACCCTGCCGCTCCGCATCCGGACACCGGATGACAAGGCGTTCGATTACGTGCTTAAGGCCGCGACCCTCCAGACGCCCGGAGGCAAGCCCGTGAATGGATATCGCGTCGAGGTGGACCCGAACATGCCGGGCGTCTTTCTCGCGCAATCTTCCGTCACACTGGACGGCACCGAGGCCAGCAATGAGACCCGGTTTGTCGTGAACCGCCCGCCCACGGAGATCACCGGAAAACCGATCAACAGGGACCTTCTCCAACAAATCGCAGTCTCCAGTGGAGGAAAGTTTCTTGCCATGGAAGATTGGAACACATGGCCCGCTAACCTCCACTTCAAACAACAACAATTCTCGCGGGTCCGGCTCGAAGATTTATGGAACAATCCGCTGCTGCTGGGGTTTCTTCTCCTGCTTGTGACCACCGAGTGGGTTATCCGAAAGTCCTGGAATCTGCCATGAAGACCCGAATCCTCGCCGCCTCCATCGCCGTCTTCGCCTGTTGGCAGGCTGACGCGCAGACGAACCTCATCCCGAACCCGAATTTCTCCGACGCGAAAACCCCGCTGCTCGGCTGGCGCACGTCGTTCCCCTACGAACCCTGGTATGTGGACAACGCCGGCTATGTCAAACCCTCGACCGAACAGGGAAAATCTTGCGCGCTTGTCGAGCTTCCTCCGGGAATTGCCGGCAACCAGGGGGGGAAGATTGAATCCGCATTTGTGAAAGCTGAGCCGGGGGCCACCTACCGGGTCGAAATCGATTGCATGACCTGGGATTTCAGCGCGAAACTCCACGCCGAGGCATGGACCCATGATCCCAAGCCGATTGATAAACCCGACAAGTTCCGGGTTCCGGCCTCGGACGGCCGCCCCGCGCTCGTAATGTGCTACAGGGCGCAAATTCCGGATCCTCCAGCCTGTTCAAAAAAATGGAGCACCACGGGACGGGAATTCACAGTGCCTGAAAAGGTTGTTGTCGCGGGAGAGGAGCAGACGCCTGAGCTTGTTTCTGTGAAAGCGGTCGTCTATGCGGGAACGCCAAAGGGCGGCAGGTCGTTCTTTACCAACTTCCGGCTCGTGAAAATCAAATAGCATGCCTCTCGACTCCCAATCGGTTCATGGACGCCTGCAGGACGCGGCAAATCGCTTCCGCTGGTCACGCGGAATCCGATGGCTCATCTCGGGTGCCGCAGGCTCGGTATTTTTTCTTGTCGTATTTCTCCTCTGCGACGCCCGATTTCATTTCGGGTCGGCCGGGCGGTGGGCCGCTTTCCTTTTCACGATATTGCCCGTGCTGGCCGGCATCGTTCTTGCCCTGCCGGCCTGGTTTCAAAAAATGAGCCATGCGGGGATTGCGCGTCGGATCGAGCGTTCCTGCAGCGGTGCCGGCAACGTGCTGATCAGCGCGGTGCAGTTTGATCGCGATCTCGCGGCTGAGTCCCCTCTCCGATCTGCGCTTTTCCGGGAAATGCACGATCCGTTTCCCGGGGTCAGGTGGACCGAGGTGTTCGACCTTGATCTGTTGAAGAAGCTGGCGCTGGCGCTCGTCGGCGTGACACTCGTCCTTGCCGCATGGGCGCTCGCTCAGCCGGCCTACTTTTCAAACTCTGCCGCGCGGATATTTCTTCCGGCCGGCCACATTGCTCCGCTCACCCGCACCCGCATTCTCGATTTGAAGCCCGGCGACATCGAAGTCGCACGAGGCCGTGAAGTCACCCTCACCATGAAGCTCGGAGGCCAGATCCCACGTTCGGCATGGGTCTGGTTCCGCGACTCCGGTGCGACATGGCAGAAGGCACTCATGGAGACCACGACCGGCACACCGGAGTTCAGCCATACTTGGAAGGAGGTCCGGGAGCCTCTGGAATACTTCATCGAAGCCGGCGACGTCCGTTCGGCCACCAGCAGGATCCGCGTCCGTCCCCGCACCGTCATTTGCAGCCGCTCGGCGGAGATCGAACCGCCGGCCTACACTCATCTTCCCGCCAGCAGCGTCCCGAACTTTTCCGCACTGCAAAACCTAATTCCCGGCTCGCGCGCCACCATCGCCCTGGAGTTCAACAATCCCGTCGGGCACGTGCGGGTTGCCGGTGAGAGCCAGGCGGGGTTTACCGTGACCCGCGTGGATGACACCCGCTGGCAACTGGACGGGAAAATTGCTTCCTCCAAATCCATCAAGATCGAATATACGGACGCAAACGGGGTCGAGGACACAGACACTTTGCAAGTCACGGTCAAGCCGGATGCCGCCCCGGCGATCCGCATTACGGCCCCGCCTGAAGGCCGTGAAATCGTGATGACCCGGGATGCATCGCTCGCCCTCCAATGCGAGGTCACGGATGACTTTGGCCTTGGATCCGTCGAGGTGTTCAAATCCACAAGCGACAAAACCGACGCGCAGGCCGTCCAGGAATGGAAGGACGCCGCAGGAAAAAAATCCTTCGTTGCCGAAGCGCAGATTCCGATCCGGCAGTTTCTGGCATCGGAGGACGAGAGCGTGACATTCTGTGTGATCGCAAAGGACCAGAACGATGTGAGCGGGCAGGGCATTACCGTCTCGCGTCCGATCGTCGTAAGGGTGCTCTCACCTGAAAAGCTGCAAAAACAATCCGCCGATGAGCGGGCACGCCTTCGTCTCGGAATCGAGGAATTGATCAAGCTCCAGAAAACGAACCTCGACGAAACCCGTTCCCGAATCACACAGAAACCGGCGGTCGCTACCGGGGATACACGTTTGCTGGACCGCCAATCCCGGATCGCGGACATGGCGAAAGAGATCCGGGAGTCCCCGGATACCATCTCCCCGGAGTTGCGGGCGGATTTGCGTTCGCTTGGAGAAAAGGAAATGCAGAATGCGGTGCTTGCCCTCCGTAGCGCTGTCAATGCAGGCACCGAGACCCGCGCGAAACCCCTAGCCCTCGCCGCAGACATTGAGGCGGCGATCCTCGCCCGGCTCGTTGGGGCTCCCGCCGCAGTGGACAGCGATTCCCGGAAGGAGCAGATGCAGGATCTGATCGCTGGCGTGGAGGATTTGCTCAGGGAGCAGCGCGGGATTTACCGCGAAACGAACATTGCAGCCGGCCAATCCGCCCGGATGCTCTCCGAACGGCAGGATGCCTTGGCGGAGAAATCCGTTCGTGTCCGCAAGCAGGTTGGGGAAAACGCTCAGAATGCCGCAATGGGCGACAGCGCCTTCCGGGCCCGCCTTTCCCAGGTGGCCGCCATGCTCGGCGACCTCCACGTTTATGAAGGCATGCTGGCCGCAGCCGAAAAACTTCAGGGCGAGCAATTCCCCGAGGCTGCCGCGGTGGAAAAGGCAGTGATCGTCAACCTTGTGAAAATCGTCGAGGTCCTGACCCGGTGGCAGATGGCCGATGCTGCGACCAATGCGGATGCGCAAAAAAAGGATGCTGCCGAAATCAAGGACAAGCTCGGACGGCTTGCGGATATCCAGCGCGAGATCGTCGAGAAAAGTAAGGAGATGGCGCACAAGGACGACTTCCGGGCAGAGGACCAGTCCACGGCAAAGGAAATCCTGAAATCCAAGGACCTCATGGCCGAAGCGGTCGAACAGATGCTCACCGATGCCCATGTGTTCCCGGAGCTAAAGCCTTCGAACGAGCTGCGCTCGGAGCTCACACAGATCTACGAAGACGTCATTCAGGAGGACAAACAGGCTGCCGCCGAGGGAACTCTCAAGCCCAGCGAAATCGCCGTGCAAAAAGAGGATGGGTTGCTCAAGGCGATCGAGGAGGCGCAGAAGATTGCCGCCGATATGGAGATGTGGCTGCCGAACAAGAACGAAACCCAGAAGTGGCTGCTCGAGAATTTTGATAAAACCGAGATTCCGGAAATTCCGAACCTGCCGCTGCCGGACGCATTTGAAGACATTGTCGGCAAGCTCCTCGACGAGCAAAAGGATCTTGCAGAACAAGTTCAGGATGCGGCTTCCAACCAGGCCTTCGCCCAGAATCCCGCCAACGGATGGGAAATCGCAGACGGCCCGATGCCTGGATTCGGGGCACAGGGGAAATCCGGCAACCAGCGCCCGAACAAAAATGAGCAGACGGGAAGATCGAGCGGTGGGCGGGAAGGGATGAGCGACGGCGAGATGGTGGGCGATCGCGCGAGCAACCTCGAAGGGACCACCCCGGACATCCGCCGCACCAGCGATCCGATGCAGCAGGGACAGGTGAAGGACGATGGAGGAATCAACTCCACACGCGCCACCGGCGGCGGAAAGGCGGGGGGATTCAGCGACCGCAACGGCATGGATGGCAACGCCCCGCTACGGGCGGCCAAGGCCCCTTCCCTCCCTGCGAGCGACGCGCTTGCGGTCAAACAGGCTCTGCTCGCCGAAAAGACATCCAAAAAATACGCGCAAGCGTCCCTGCTCTACCTGCACGCGAACGGTCTTGCTGATGTCCCGCGTCTCATGGAGGAATCCCAAGCCGCGCTGAAGGACGGCCGCCTGGAGGATTTCAACCGGCTTCACAAGCAGATCGTCGGTCAACTGCATGCCACACAGGGTGGACTTCAATCCGGCTCATCGCTCGTGCTCTCCAGCAAGGAATCCCCGGGAGGAGCAGATAAACAGCTGCTCGGTGGAGATGAAGGCGAAGCCCCCGAAGCCTACAGAAAACAGGTCGCGGACTACTACCGCTCGCTCACCGGGAGCCAATGACTATTCGTTCTGCTATCCTTCTGCTCGCCGGGCTTGCCAGTATTGCGGGCTCGAATGCCCACGCACAATCGGGTGACTGGGTGGTGAAATCCGCCCCGTTCCGGGCAAAGATCCAGCTTCAGGAGGCTCCGAAAAACGCGGAAGCGGGCGTGGCGGTCGAACTTCCGGATTTTGGCGGCAGCCGGCCTGATCTTGCAGACGCCGTGCTTGTGGATTCCGAAGGAAACACTCAGCCGCTCGCTCCGGTCTGGCGCGGAAGCGGCCAACAAGCGATCCTGCTCGCAAAAGAGCTTGTCCCGGGAAAGAGCTACACAGTCTATTTTGGTGGTCAGACCGCCCGCCAATCGCAGACATGGGCCCCAAAAACCAGCCTCCTTCTCGAGACGCGGCGACTCCCCGCGAAACCCGGAATCGACAACTGGCAGGGAATGGAGACCACATGGCGCACCGCACCGGCTGTCGATGGGGCTGGCTTTGTGGAAAAGATTTACCTGGCGGGAAACGCATTCGGCGCCGACGCCGATTTTGCATCGCATTTCACCGGATGGCTGGAGACGCCGGAGGCAGGGGACATTGAGTTTTACACGCTTTCGTCCGATGCCTCGTTCGTTCTGGTCAACGACAAGCCGGCCCTCGAATGGCCGGGGATCCATTCTCCGGATGCCAATCCGAAAACCATGCGAAGCAAATCAGTGGCTTGCGCTTCAGGCCTGACGAAGATCGACTACTATCAGGCAAAAGCCGGGACTGGCGGATCGGCCGCGGTTCTCGGCTGGCGAAAAAACGGGAAGTTCGAGGCGGTTCCGAAGGAGGCATGGTTGCATCCCGGCACGGCACGGATCACGAAGCTGGAGGATGCCCATGGCTGGCCGCTTCCGTTAATCAGGGTGGACTACAACTCCTACCTCGGCTACGGCGGGAATTGGTTTTTTGATGTCACATGCGCCGCCGACATCCCGCCGGATTGGACGGCTGAGTGGCAATTTGAGGATGGAGCAATTCTTCCCGGTGCAAAATGCCGCCGCGTCATCGTCGGCGGCCCCCCTCAGTTTGTCACCCTGAAGCTGCGGCGCGGAAGCGATACGGTAGCCGGAACAAAGCGTTTGGTTTTTCCCGACAACATCCGTGCCGCCTCGGTCAAAACTCCCGCAGATCTCGCTTCCTTTTTCAGTCTTCTCGACAAGGAGACGCCCGATCAGCTCTCCCAGTCCACGCTCGAAGCATTGTTGACACTGCTGATCGACTTTGCCGATGACGAACACGTGGCCAAGTTCGCCCGGATCTGGCTGCGCAAAAATCCCCCTCCAACCAATCCCTTGTGGCTACCGGCCCAGATAGCCCGCCTCCGCACCCTCGCGCAAAGCGACCCCGCAAAGGCTCTGGAGGAGATCAAGAGGATCGATCCTGCCGCACGAAAGCTCTACGCACAGTCATTTTCCATGTCTGAGCTTGATCTGCTGGTCTTTTCGCTTCGCGATGCCTCGGCCGAGGATCTGGCCCGGCGCATCGGCTTTGAAACTCACGATCCGGAAATGGCAACGCTCGCAAAAATCCGCATCGGCGATCTCTACCGGTTGACAAACCGGATCCAGCCAGCCATCGAGCAATACCAGAGCGTGCAAAAACAAATTGCCGATGAGACCGGCGGCCGCAAGGTGCCCGCGCAGGACAGGGCTTACTCGATCGCCGTGGAGGACCTGCTCGAAAACGGCCTGCGCAGCGAGGCGGCAGACAAGCTGAAGAAATGGGAGCTCGTCCATCCGATGGCGAAGTTCGACAGCGATTTTCTTCTCCTCCGGGCAAGAATGCTCAATGCCTTCGGCCGTTGGTCCGAGGCGCTGGCCGAACTTGACTCGTTCAAAAATGTGCAGCCTGACAGTCCTTATGAAATCGATGCCGATTTCCGGCAGGCAGAAGCGCTGAACGCTCTCGGAAAGGTAGACGAGGCCAAAGCCATCTGGAGGGAGATCTCCACCAAATACCCGCACCACGAACTGGCAGCCCCCAGCAAGGCCCTTCTTGCCAGACCATGAAACCGCTTCTTTTTGTTTTTGCATTCTCATTCGCGGTCGTCCTGCGCGCGGATCCCGGCAGGATTTACACAGCGCCCGACCCGGCTGCGACGGGAGGGATCGAAGGCGCCGCTCCCATGCCGTTGACGCATGCCCTGGCCATTGATCACGATCGGATCCGCGTCTATCGGGCCGAACTTTCTAACGAGGGGAAAACTTTCCATTTTCTTCACCTGCCGGTGGGAAAATACGATGTGGTGCTGGTCGCGGACGGGGCGGTTTTCGAAGGCCTGTCGCTTGGAGATCCTGCCGGGGGTCTCGATCCCGCGTCCGCGCAAAACCTTCGCGCCCGCATCGGCGCGGCGGATTCGTTTTTCAACCGGTTCGCCATCCATCGGATCGGCCTCGGCGGAGAACAGGCGCTGGCATTTGTAGAGCGCATCCGGGACCGCCTGACACTCCAGCAGTCCGGCGACAAGTTGAATGCCAATTTGCGGCGGTTCGAAATCACCGAGCTGGCAAAGGCGGACGACGACTGGCAAATGTCCACAACACGCCATATTTACCGCGAGGAAGAGCCGGTCCGGGAAAACCCCGCGTTCATGAAACATTTTTTTGTTTCCGCGATTGGAAATCTCCGCGTGGTCGATAGTGTGAAGCAACTTGGCATCTTGACATTGCCATCCCACTGAATCGTATGCCGCAAATTCGAGCAAAGAGAGGGTTCCCACGCGGCGGAGTCTTTCCGCTTGGAGACCGCGAACTCACGATCGGGCGTGACCCGGAAAGCGACATCCGACTGGAGCTCGACTCTCCGGCTTCCCGCCACCACGCCACGGTTTACAAGGCCCAGAATATTTGGCACCTCAAAGATCTCGGCAGCCTGAACGGCACGGAACTGAACGGCATCCTTGTCAAAGATCAGACGCTGAAACCCGGCGACACGATCACGATCGGGGAAGCCGTTTTTGTGTTCGAGGAGACCGATGCTTCGAGCTCCCCGCCAAGCTCACGGGCTTCCAACAACAGACCCTCCACGCCGGAAGATGAAAAGATTCAGGCGGTCGTCCGCGAGATGAGCGTGAAGACGGAGCGGCTCAAGACGGAGATTTCAAAGGCGATCATCGGACAAAAGGAAATTGTGTCCGAGTTGTTGACCGCCATCATTTCCAACGGGCATGTCCTGATGATCGGCATGCCGGGCCTGGCGAAGACGATGATGATCCGCACGGTTGCCGAGGTGCTGGACCTGCAATTCCGCCGAATCCAGTTCACCCCGGATCTTATGCCCTCGGACATCACCGGAACAGACATCCTGGAAGTTGACGAGTCAAGCGGGCACAAGGAATACCGCTTCATCAAAGGTCCGATTTTCACAAACATCCTGCTCGCCGACGAAATCAACCGCACGCCGCCGAAGACGCAGGCCGCGCTGCTCGAGGCCATGCAGGAACATCGTGTGACGGCCGCCGGGGAGACGTATCCGCTCGATCTTCCGTTTTTTGTGCTCGCGACCCAGAATCCCCTCGAACAGGAGGGAACGTATCCGCTGCCGGAGGCGCAGCTCGACCGGTTCATGTTCAGCATCCACGTCGATTATCCGAGCGAGGCAGAGGAGGAGATGATCGCCAAGGTGACCACAAGGCCGGAAAAGGTGACATTTAAAAAAATCCTTCGCGCGGACGAAATCCTGGAACTGCAGCGTGTCGTTCGGGAACTCCCCATCTCCGACCACGTCATAAAATACGCCACACGCCTCGCGCGGTCCACCCGCCCATCCGATCCCCGCGCTCCGGACTTCATCAAAAAATGGATCCACTGTGGCGCCGGCCCCCGGGCGACCCAATACCTCGTCATCGCCGCAAAGGCTCGCGCCGTCATTGACGGACGCCTCCTGGTGACCTCGGACGACGTGCGTTCCGCCGCGAGTCCGGTTCTCCGCCACCGGATGTTCACCAACTTCACGGCAGACTCCGAGGGCATGGACACGGATAAAATCGTCAAGAAGCTTCTTGATGCCGTCCCGGAACCCGACGAGCGGGATTATTGAGAAGACTGCGAGATGCCATCCGCACTCCCGCGGATGCGAATCTCACGCTTCTTGGGCTGTTTCTCAGCCCTTGAACAGCGAATTCCGGATGGATGCGAGTTCCGTTTGCTCGGCGAGCATTTTGGTGACGCCGCGCAGCCGGTGACCGAGGGTTGCGGCCACTCCGATGAGGATCTGGATCCCGGCCGCAGGGTAGTTATTGATGAAATCCTCGAGGTCCTGTCGGGTGATCACCCAATACTGACTTGGCTCGATTGCGATCACCGAGCAGACCGCGCTGGCCGGATCGAAGAGATCGACTTCGCCGACCCACTCGCCTTGGTTAATCGGCCCGAGCAGGATGTCTTTTCCCTCCTCGTGCCGCCGCGCGTGGAGAAGGCCGCTGATGATGAAAAACAGCTTCCCGTGGGGCAGGCCCTCGGCGATGAGAATATGGTCCGGGCTTGCGATGTGGAAGCTGCCGTAGGAACTGAGGGCATCACGGTCTTCCTGGCTGAGCTGAGCGACCAGTCCGACCGCAGGAAGATGCGGGGATGTTAGTGACATGCCCACTTGGAAACACAAATCCGGGCCTCCGACAAGCGGGAACGTTATTTCTGTCGTTTGTAGAAGTTCACTGCCGTGACCAGATCCATGGCTCGCTGGAGCACGGTGTCGCGCAGAGGCGGCCTCATGCGGTCTTTGCCGCTCTCGATTTCCGGGTTTGTGCTCGCGACCAAGGCGGCCTCGCTCATGCGCGGACGCTCGGAATCAAAAACGAACTGGCTCACGCCCTTGTCCTTGGTGGAGGCATAAATCTCCGCGAGGACGCCGGCAGGCAGGGAGATTGCGATATCCGGCTTCACGCCGCCGGGAAAAATGGGGGCGCTCTCCGGGAGCACGACCTGCGAAACCGCGACGCGCAGGATTTTTCCGCCCCCCAAGGGCACCTCGGAAAACTCGACCGCCTCTCCGGCAGTGTCGCTGCCCACGATCATCGCACCGGCATTCAGACGCAGCGTCCCAGCGAGGGCCTCTGCTGCCCCGGACGTGTCCCCGTCCGTCAGCACAACAAGGATCCCCAGGTAGGCCGGACCCTGGTTCGACGTGAGAATGCGCTCCTGCTTCGCGCTCGGTTTTTGAATTGAAAACAACATCTTGCCCTTGGCGCAGAACCGGCGGGCAAAGTCGGCGGCGGATTCAAATTCGCTCCCGCCGGCGACCCCGCGCAAATCCAGGATCACGGCCGGCAACTTCTTTTCCGAGAAGCTTGTGAGCGAGACATCCAGCTGGCTGAGCGCGGCGGAATCGAGTTTTCCGGGCCGGAGATAGCCCGCCCGGTCGTCCAGGATTTCCGCGAGAAACGGGATCGGCTCCGGCCGGGGCTTGGCCTTGTCGTTCGTGACGATCGCGGCGCCCGGCGACAGGCGACGGATCAAACCTTCCAGCATGGCCTTCTGTTTAGAATTCTCGTCCAGAGCGGACGGCGAGAGAAAGTTCGACTGCAGGGCTGCGATCGCCTTTTGAACCTGCGGATCATCCAGCGAGTTTACGGTCTCGCGCAGGCTCGGAGGAGGCGCGTCGGCAGCCTGCAGAAGGGGTGCGACAAACAGAAGAACGAAAGTGGTCAGAAGGGATTTCATGAGGTGGAGAGGCGTGGGCCAAAGGCAGCCAGAGCGGGTCTGCGGCGACTTTCGGACGCGACAGGCCGGAAATCAAGAAATTGGATTGATTGTGTTCGACGACACTTGCTTTGGCCGGGTGCAGGATACGTTCCAAGCGAATGGATATTGAGTGTCGGCGGCAGTCTTGGGATACCGTTTGGCTAAGTGGCAAAAATGCATACGACAGCGTTGTGGTGGACATTCTGAACGCGCCGGCGGAATCATGCCGGGCCGACCCTCCGTGTGAGCCCAAATAGATCGGATCGGGCGGAGCCTACCCTCCCGAAGCGCTCCGCTTTCGCGCCAGCGCCTTCTTGATCCGCCCGGCCCGCCGCGCATCCGGCGCGGGAATCCCTTCAAGCAGCCGCTCCGGACTGACTTCCAGATGCTGGCACAAGCGGGTGAAGGTGAGCAGCGAAACAGGATATACCCCGCGTTCGATAGCACTGATTGTCTGCCAGTGGACACCGATAAGTTCGGCAAGGCATTCTTGCGTGAAATCCAACGACAGACGCCTCTCACGGACAACCCGCCCGATCTTTCGCAAGAGAATGCCGTCGTTCACCCGCGAGTGTTTGACAGAAACGCTTGCTTGCAAACATCGTCTATAAACGATGTTAATTATATCGATGTCGTCCGGCCTCAACGCTTTTGCAGCTTCACCCAACGTCCTCGGCAGCCATCACCCGGAATTGAACCGGGAGGGTGAACCTCCGTGTGAGCCGAAATATTTGGGTTCGGGCGGAGCCTCACCCTCCCGGCACGATCATGTGCCCCCGATCTTCCCCCGCTTCAAGCCGCTGGAGATGGGCGACCGGATGGAAATCGAGGCGTTCACCAGCCAATTTGATCCTTACTCCGATTTCTGCTTTTCCCTGCTGACGTTTTACAACTGCGGCGGGCACACGAGCTGGTGCTGGCTCAATGGGAATTTTGTGCTGCGCTTCAGCGACAGTTTTGGGCCGGGGATTTTCCTCACTTTCCTCGGGAACAAAAATGCGGCAGCCACGGCCGCAACACTCGTCGATTATGCCGTGGAAATGGGATTCACGCCGACTCTCTGGCGAATCCCGGAGGTGACGGCAAAAGCCATCGCGGACGAGTCCGACGATTTTTCCATGGAGGAGGATCGCGATGGGTTTGATTATGTCCATGCCTTGCACACGCTCGTCCGGCTGGAAGGATCGGAGTCGTCCGCGCTGCGCCACGATGTGACGCGTTTCAAGAAGCGCCACTCTCCCCACCAGTTCGTTCACCTGGATTTTTGCGATGCGGCGACGCAGTCGCAATTGCAGTCCTTGATGGGACTCTGGCAAACATACAAGAAGGAGGACAGGACGGCGGAAAATTATCACGGGGCCTTGGACAACTGCATCCGCCACGCCTACGATTTCGATTTGCTCGGTATCGGGTTGGTCATCGACGACTCACTGGAGGGTTTTACCATGGCTGAGGACGTCGGGAATGGTTGGTTGCTTTCGCATTTTGCGGCGGCAAATCCAAGGGTTTGTGGGCTTTCAGGCAGCTTATTACACCACCTGGCATTATTGGGGGCGGGCCTTGGCTGCACGAACCTCAACTACCAGGAAGATGTCGGCGACCCCGGGCTGCGGCGATTCAAGATGAAGTGCGCGCCAAGCGGGTTTCTGCGAAAGTTTTCCGTGAGCCGCAAAGAAGGATTCCCATGCTGCTCGTAAACGCAAAAGCGGAAAGCAGCCCAATTCACAGGCTTGGGCTGGTGGCCCAGGAGTTCATCTCCAAGGGAAGCAAAATATGGAGATTTCAACCGGGGTTCGATGTCAAATTGTCGCTTGAAGAGTTCGCTGCCTTCCCGTCGCCGGTGCAAAACCAGATTCGCTATTACGCCTATTTCTGCAATGCAACAAAGTCGTTCCTGCTGAGCAGCGATGACGACCGTTTCACAAACCATTCCGATACTCCGAATACCGGCATGGAGGGTTGCGATGATATGCTCGCTCTCCGCGACATTCATCCCGGCGAGGAAATTACCTGCGATTACCGCCAGGTCGGCATGTTGGACGTCCCGGGAGGGCACCCCTCCGCGTGAGCCCAAATATTTCGGCTCGGACGGAGCCTCGCCCTCCCTTGAAACGATGCGTTGAACTGGCCACGGGTTTTCTCGGGTGGAAGTCAGTGGACTATGCTTTCGACTATGCGCTGTATCCCTTGGTGATCTGGAAGCTGGGGGCGTGGGCGGGGGGCGCGATCATGGCGTTGCTCTCGCTCGCATTTTGCCTTTTGCTCCTGCGGATCTACGACCGGTTGGGACGGGACTGGCTGGGGATCGAATTTGTGAAGAACCTGCGGCATTACGAGGGAGCGTCGCGTTGGCGGCGGGGACTGGCTTGGCTGGTCGGACGGGGTGATGGTGTCGCATTCTTGGTTCTGTCCGTGAAATACGATCCCTTCATCACGACCGCGTATCTGCGCCGGGAGGCATTTAAGGCGATGACGCGGCGCGACTGGGCCATTTTTCTCGGAAGCTGGCTGGTGGCAAACGGGGTGTGGATCGCGGTCTGTGCTGGCGGTATCAAGGCTGTGCAGGCGGTGTTGGGCTTCGTTGAATGAATCGTCTTTGCAATCGTCTTACAGCGGCAACTGCTCGACGCGATTCCGCCAAAAGGCCGGTTCCGTCGCCTTGGCGATCA
>CAZSDC010000039.1:0-20574 GCA_964605515.1 uncultured Chthoniobacter sp. | reverse complement strand
CGCTGGTTTTGCCGAGGCGTCCGTCGAGAGAAGTCGGACGGCTCGGCGAGCCATCCCCACCAATGATGGCTCACCAGCTTTCCCCTCACGTCAGGATGTCTGGGGCTGTTCTCCAACACGTCTCAATGCCAACAAAAAAGGAATTTCTGAGCGGACGGATGCGAAAAAAGACACCGCCGGATCACCCAAGAACCGGCGGGGCACATTTTGAACTGGCGGAATGAAAACGACCGCCGGTTCTACCCCAAAACTGTATTAGGAATGCGGAATTAGGAATTCCGGCGGCGGCGGAGGACCATGACGGTCGTCAAGCTGAAGGCGAGGAGCGCCCAGGTCGCGGGCTCGGGAACGATTTCGTAGTATCCGGCACCCAGGACGTTTTGCGAGGCAACGTTGCTATTCACGGTGAAAGAGGACAGGTTCGCTGTCTGGTCCGCGTTAAAAATCAGGTGGGAACTCCCCGACGTCCAGTTTGTGACGGCCAGGGTGAAGGCGCCCGGGGTGAAGTTGGAGAACGTGATCGTCCCGCCGAAGTTGTTGAAGTCGATGGTGGAGTTGGAGGTGAGGCTGAGAACCCCGACCCCGACGGCAGAGGTGGTTCCCTCGCTGACGGCGGCGCCGAACTTCACGGTTCCTCCACCGAGCGACACCGTCGCCGAGTTGTTGATCTGGTCGCTCTGCGAGAGGAGCAGGGTGCCGGTCGAAAGGACCGTGATGCCCGATGTCGAGCGAAGGGCCTGGCTGCCGCCCGTTGCAGCGAGTTCCAATGTGCCGGCTTTCACAGCGGTCGTGCCGTTGTAGGTGTTGTTGCCGGTAAGGGTGAGAGTGTTGCTGCCGAGTTTTATGAGGCCGAGGCTGTTCGCGCCGCCGTTTGGATTGGCGATGGTGTTCGAGTAGGTGAAGTTGCCGGCGGTGGTATTCAGCCCGACATTCGATCCGCTCTTGAATCCGTTGGTCGAGTTGCCGAGAGCGACGAGCGTTTGGATGTTTGTGCTCGTGAATTCCCCGGTGCCGCCGACGTTGAAGGCCGCAGTGGCTCCGCTTGCGACGGTGATGTTTGCTGATGTCCAACTCGCCGTGTTGTTCCCGTAGAGCGAGACTTGCTTGGCGAATTGCAGGGTGCCGACGTTGATCGTTGTCGTGCCGGTGTAGGAGTTCGTGCCGGAGAGGGTCCAAGTGCCGGTGCCGTTCTTGGTCAGGGCGGCGGTGTTCGAGCCGGTGCCGTTCACGATCGAACCGCTTTCGGAGCCGAGGCCGGTGCCGGTGAGTTTCAACGTCGAGGTGCTGGAATTCCCGGCGTTGGTCACCCCGCCGGTGAGCGCGAAGGTTCCCGAAGCGCCGCTGGCATCGAGCGTGAATGTGCCGCCATTGCCGACGAGGTTGATCACCCGGTTGCTGCTGTTGCCGGTGCCGGTGTATTGCAGCGTGCCGGTGGTGGAGAGAGCGATGATGCTGTTGGCCCCCGCCGCGGGGGTGCCCAGGGCATTGGCCGTGGCGCTGCCTCCGTCCTGGATGGAGTTGATCGAAAGCGTGCCGCCATTGATCGTGGTCGTGCCGGTGTAAGTGTTGTTGCCGGCGAGGGTGAGCGTGCTGGTGCTGGCTGCGGCCATGACGAGGTTGGTGCCGCTGACCACGCCATTGAAGGTGGTGGCGCTGAGAACATTCAAGGTCGTCGAATTATTTAATGCCACCGTTCCATTGAAAGTCAGGGCGCCGTTGTTAGTGGCATCTCCAAAATTGGATTGAGCCAATGCTCCAAAGGAAATGTTGTTTGCCAGCGTCCTGGCTGTCGTGCTATCGGAAGATACGGTCGTGATCGAGGAGCCTATCCCGTTGTTGACCAGCGTGCCGGTGCCGAGGGCATTGTTGTTGCCGATGCGCAAGGTCCCCGGGTACAGAGTCGTGTTGCCGCTGTAGCTGTTGTTTCCACTGATGATGGTCGCGCCAGTGGCGGTGGCATGAGCTATGTTGATTCCCCCCGAGCCGGTGATATTCCCGGAGAGCGTCGTCGCCGTGTTGGCACCTGTTGTAAGCTGTAATGTCGAATTGCCCGCCGCGAGGGTAACCGGGCCGGAGAAGGTGCTATTGTTTGTGCCGCTAATGATCGCGTTAACCCCAGTGGCAACGGATATCGCATTGGCTATAGAGAGATTGTTGATGTTGGC
Source organism: uncultured Chthoniobacter sp. (assembly GCA_964605515.1). Classification (GTDB taxonomy): domain Bacteria; phylum Verrucomicrobiota; class Verrucomicrobiia; order Chthoniobacterales; family Terrimicrobiaceae; genus QYQL01. The sequence continues at coordinate 18,409 of CAZSDC010000039.1, read as the reverse complement.
ATAAATCTTGGAGTTGTTGTTCGTGACGGACAACGTGCCACTACTCAGGGCCGAGTTATTGCCCAGAAACAAATTGCCGGCGGCGAGCGTGGTGTTCCCCCCGTAGGAGTTCGCGACGGACAGGGTCTTATTGCCGCTACCCAGGAGATAGAGACCCCCGGTGTTCGACGAATCAATCGAGCTTGCAAAAGTGATGTTTTGGCTGGTGGTGTCGATTCTGATGGCCCCGGTGCTGTTCTTGAAGCGGGCCGAGTAGTCCACCGTGTTGTTTGCGGAGTATTGCAGAACTCCACTGACGGTGCTATTGCCGAGGAAGGTGATGTTTCCTCCGCCACCCAGGGCATTGGCGTTGTTGAGCAAGAGGATGGAGCCAATGGACTCCCCATTGATTTCCGTGGTGCCGGTGTAGGTGTTATTTCCAGAGAGCGTGATGGCGGGGTTGCCGGCCCCGCGCGAGCCGAAGGAAAAGCGAACCGTCGGGCTGAAGGTGCTGGAAATCGGCCCGGTGAGAACGAGATTGCTGCTTGCAGGCGCGTTGATCACCTGGGTGGTGCCGTTCGCGGCGCCGAGCACGATGGGCGCGGAGATGGTGTTGGCCGTTTGGCCGGTGTTGTTTGAGTAGATCGCCTCGCTGCCGGCGGTGGCCGAGGTGCTGAGCAGGGTGAGCACCGCGCCCCCCGTCGCCGAGAGCGTCCAGCCTCCCGTCGTCGCCGAGAGACTGAGGGTGTTGATCGTGGTATTGGCGCTCAAATTGGGCTGATTGGTCGCTGTCGTGTTGAACAACGCGGTGTCTGCGGAGCCGGGAGGTGTTACCGTGCCATTCCAATTTCCTGAAGTATTCCAGTCCGTCCCGGTGTTTTTCCACGTCGAGGTGGCGGATTGCGCGGACTGGGGGAGAAGCGCCAACAAAATGAGGCCGAAGGCCGCCCTGAGGTGAGAGTGACATTTGTTCATAGAGAGAGGTGTGGGAAACCGCATTGTTTTTCTACTTAGACAGTTGCAATCTCTGGTTTCCGCGGAGGGAAGTCAAGGTCTTTTTAAAAAAAGACACGAAAAGCAGGGATGGCTAGGATTTAATGTAAAGAATGTGAGGCAAGGTTTAAGCCACAATTGCGATTTCCGGCGAGAATCCTTAGCAGGAACAGAAAGAAAGCATACGACCCGACTCCTTTCGCGTGCGATAAGCCCCGCCTCACTGGCCCGAAATCGGAGATTGCACAGGAAGATATCGGGAGTTTTCAGCCAAAAAGCAACACAATATATGGTAGTCCTAGGATTGCAACGGGGGCAGTGGGTGACGGCGGCCGCTCGAGGCGGGCTTCGGTGACGAGATTCGAGCAGGTGCGGGAAGCCCAGAGGCGGACACTTCCCGAGGCGAGATCGGCCACGTAGCCCCCGGTGGTGACGTTGCGGTCGAGATCGCTATGGTGGCAGGAGAGGGAGCCCCACAAATCCGTGCGTAAGAACGCTGGACGCAGGGAAGGCGGCTCGACGAACAATAGATAAAGGGAGGGGCATCGCCCTTGGTGCCCTTGCTGTGGCAGAGCGGATGCCGGGGGCGACATCCCTCCATTCATTGCGGACCCGGCGATTCCTCACGCAGAGCCGCAGAGTCCGCAGAGAAAAACCGTTTTCGGGTTCATTGCGCTTATGCGCGGATCAAGGGGAAAACGGGCCGCTTGACAGCCCAACTAGAGGATGAGAATGAATGATAATCATATGAATTTGATATATACTCTCGCGCTTTGCCGCCCATGAGAAAAATCGGGGTGTCACGGTCCGGAAAATCCCCGCTCGCCCATTGGCCGTTGGTTAACGACGCTGCCGATCTGTGTGGCATCCATGATGGCCGTGCGCAGAATGTCATTTTCCGCGAAGAGGCCGGCGCACCGGGCGGCCGGGCGGCGGTATTCAACGGAGTAAATGCCCAAATCGAGATACCCGATCATCCGGCGTTGCGGCGGGGCGACCGGCCGTTCACCGTCACGGCCTGGGTCAAGCTCGACCGGCGGGTGACGAATGCGCCCGGGGAGATTCTCAGCCAGTTCGACCCGGTGAAACGGAAGGGCTTTTCGATCCGCACGGGATGCAGCGCGCCGGGTTACAGTTCGGTCGCCGACATGCGCGGGCTTTCCGCCGGCATGGACAACGCGGTGGACGGCGAGTGGCGGGATCACGGCAGGCCGTGGCCGAGCAACACGCTGGTGAGCACGCTGACCGTATTCAAAGGCGGGCTCTACACGGGCATCGGCGACGCGATGCGGACGGAAGACACCCCGGCGGTCTTCCGTTATGCGGGGGGAAAGGACTGGGAGTTCTGCGGGCGGCTGGACGCGGATCCGAGGACGCGTTCGATCCAGTCCATGATCGTGCATCAAGGCCATCTCTACGCGGGCACGGGGACCTGGGATTGGGCGAAGGCGATCCCGGGCAACTGTGGGCCGACACATGTGTTCCGGTATGAGGGTGGCACGGCGTGGACGGATTGCGGGCAGTTCGGAGAAGGCCGCCGCGTGCTTTCGCTGGCCTCGTTCGACGGCGACCTCTACGCGGGCGACGACCAGGGGAAAGCGTGGCGCTACGGGCGCGACGGCGAGTGGGTTTTCTGCGGCCGGCTCGGCGGCCACGACCGGGTGAACGCGATGATGGTGTATCGCGGGCACCTCTACGGCGCGCCGCACGGGGCGGTCTATCGCTACGAGGGCGGCACCGGATGGGTTCTTGTGGGCGGCCACGACAAGATCAAAAAGGACAAGACCAATTTCTTTGGCGAGGGCCAGTCGCACACTCTCAGCGTGTATGAGTCGCACCTCTGGGTCGGACTGTGGCCGCAGGGCAAGGCACTGCGTTACGAGGGAGGGGAAGGGCCGGGGGTCTGGAGCGACCGGGGGACCCTCGGCGTGGACCCCATCCACCGCTGCAACGAGATCAACGATCTGACCGTTTACAACGGCAAGCTCTACGCCGGGGTGCTCCCGCTCGGCGAGGTCTGGCGCCTTGATGGGGGCGCTGGTTGGACGATGATCAAGCGCCTGGTCAACAATCCCGCCTTCGATCCCAAGGTCCCCCGCTCCTGGGCCCGGGTGCCGTCCATGGCGGGATACCGCGGGCGATTGTTCGCCGGCACCTCCAACTGCGACAGCGTGGCCGAGGAAAGCCCGCGCGAGGACACCGGCAGTGTCTTTTCTTTTGAGGCGGGACGCAATGTTTCGCTGGACGACGACCTGGGCGACGGCTGGCATCAGCTCGCATTCGTGCGGGATGAGACCGAGCTGCGCCTGTCCATCAATGGCCGGGTGGTTTCCCGCTCGGCGGCATTCGCCGCGCGGGAGTTTGACTTAACCAACGGACAGCCTCTGCAAATTGGTCTCGGGCCGCAGAATTATTTTACGGGAGCGATGAGCGATATCCGGCTTTACGATTATGCGCGGGAGGGCGAGGCTCTGTTCGAGCCGTAGAAAATGGTGCTGAAAATCATCGAACCCTTCCATGGCGCGGTCATGGGCCGCCACTGCGGGAAACCCGTCGCGGGCGGACTTGAGATTCAGGTCCGCGGGGAAGCGCCGCTGCGCGACCTGGTGACTGTCAACGGCCAACCCGCGACTCGCGCGGGCTCGGAGTTCTCGGCCACAGTGACGTTGCGCGAGATGGAGACCGACGTCCTCGCGGTGTCCGAGGGGCCGCGGGGCCGGCAGGAACACCGCGTGCGCGTGGTGCGGGATCGCGCAACGCGAGACCGCTATCGATTCGCGATCGACGACAATATTTTTTTCCTCCGGGACATCGTCTCGCTCGGCTGCTCCTCGCTCTTCGACTGTTTCTATCTGCGGGCCCTGCGGGATCTTCACCGGGCGCACGGGACGAAATTCGTATTGAACGTCTATTTCACCGACGGCGAAGGGTTCGACCTGTCGCAATTCCCGGACCGCTATAAGGGCGAGTGGCGCGATAACGCGGACTGGCTGCGGCTGGCGTTTCATGCTCATGCCGACAAACCGGACCGGCCGTATCAATACTCCTCCAAGCGGCTCTCGCAGGATTTTGACCAGGTCGCCATGGAGATCCTGCGCTTCGCCGGGGAAGAGGCCTATTCCCCCAGCACGCTCATCCACTGGGCCATGGTCCAACCCGGCGCGCTACCAACCCTCGCTGAGCGCGGGGTCCGCGCCCTCAGCGGGCTCTTCCGGCGGAGGAACGGTGGCTTCGACGGCAACTACTTTCTCGACGATGAACGCAGCGAGTGGATGACACGCCACGAGGCCCTGAAGGATTTTGAAACGGGGATCGTCTTTTCCAAGGTGGACCTGATCTGCAACTCCACGCTGCCGGGGGACATCGCGCCCGCGCTCGAGGGTATCGCCTCCGATCCGCATCGCGCCGGGATCATGGATCTCATGACGCACGAGCAGTATTTCTGGCCCCACTACCACGCCCACCTCCCCGATCATGTGAAGCGGGTCGAGACCGCCTTGCGCTGGGTGAGCGAGCACGGCTACGAACCCGTCTTTCTGCACGACGGATTGCTGGGCAGCGACCCCTCGTGCGCAAACACAGCCCAGGGGTAGGGACGGCACCCCGCTGCCGCCCGTAGAATTGATGCGGCCGTCCGGTAACTTGCCATAGTTGGCGTAGTTCCCGGCCCAACAGGATCCGCCCAACATAAATTCGATCGGGACTCAAAAATTCGAGCACGAAATTGCACGTCTTATACCAAACGCACGGCGTGGTGGGTAGAATGTCACGGCGGTTTCGGAGAAACCGCCCTACCCCGCACTGGTAGGGATGGCTCGCCGAGCCGTCCGTTGATTCCACCCGTTTCGGTGTGGAAATGGTATTACGGACGACGAGGTCGGTGAGAATTTCGCCGACCACGCTGGAAAATTTGAAGCCGTGTCCAGAAAAGCCACAGGCGATAAACACCTGCTCGTGCCGCGGGTGGCGCGAGAGGATGAAGTTTTTGTCCGGGGTATTCGTATAAAGGCAGGTCACGGCTTCGATGCAATGGGTGTCCAGAGCGGGGATCAGGCCGCTGATGGCGGTTTGCATGGTTTGAATTTCCTCCGGCCGCACCGTCCGATCGATGGTATCGGCGGTGCATTTTGACGGGATCGGCGCACGATAGAGGGCGACCTTGACCCCGCCTGCAGGACCATCGGTGGCAGGCCGCAGAGGAGCCCATCGCGCCGAGCCCCAAAATAATGACATCATGCGTTTTTCTCACGACCTCTACAAAATAACTTTGGCGATTGGTTTGCCTCGCGGGTGGCGTCCCACCCGGCATCCCACGCGCCCGGTTCCCCGTCGATGCAGGGCCAAAATCCTGCTCAAGTATTCCAGGTGGTAGCCATAGCGCGCGAGCACTTCCTGCTCGACGCTGAAGGCCGGGTAGGTGCGCGCAAAAAGAGCCCTTGTCCGTGCCATCAGGTGACGCGCCCGGCGATCCAGGCGCGCGGCCTCGCGGGGTAGTCGGCGGACCATGGCGGCATGGAGGAAATCCAGATAGAAATCCTGCAGCGCGATGCCCTCTAGCCAGAACTCGAACCGATGAGCGTTGCGTTTCGCCCGACGTTGGCAGCACCGGAACAGGAGCGCGGCCCGGGCAAATTCGCGGCGCGCACGCACGATCTGCGCGCGGGTCTTGGCGGGCCCGCCGTGTTCCCCGCACAGCGACTGGATATCGGCGTCGAGCAGATCCTCGTCGTTTTGCAGTGCCCTCAGGCGCTTGGCCCACACCCCGGCACGCCCGTAGACGCGATCCCGGTTTTCGGCTGGACGGAGTCCCTCGGCGGCAAGGGCGATGGCCACGGCAAAATCGGGCAGCGCGACGCCGAACGTTTCGAGGGCCCATTCGCGGCAGAGTGCCCCGGAGTCGAACCCCTCGACCCCTCTGGCGGCCAGGACAGCCGCGAAGGTGGCCGGATAGCCCGTCTCGGGATGATTGTGCCGCACCGCCCAGGACGTCACGATATGGCCCACTCCTTCCGACAATCCCTTGTGCGCCGACCAGAAGCAGTTGGCCTGGTGGCGGCCGAAGTCGGGAACTCCCATCTGGTCGCCAGCCGAGCGGTTCGCCGATGCCGTCACCACCTCGAACCCGCGTTCGCGCAGCGCATCGGTGCAGAAAAATCCCCGGAACGTTCCCTCTTTGCGCGTTTGCTCATCGACGGCAAACCTCCCGAGCGTGCGGCGGAAGGCGTCACGCTCTCCCGCAGGAGGCCGGAATCGAATTGCGTGACAGGGTTGGTTTAATCGTCACAGCCGAGGGAACGGGCTGTTGCAGCGGATGCTTCCGCGCGTCTGCATCCGCTGATTTTTTTGCGCCGCTCACCCCTCAACCCTCCGCAAATTCGCCGAGGAGTTCCCTGATAGTGAATGGCCGCTCCTCCACCACCGAGCGCCAGACCGCCTCGCCCGTCACCACGGCATACGCGCCGTCCAGTGAGCCCGAATAGCAGCCGAGGCCCTCCAAAGAGGTGTTGCCTTTCCCGCCGTTGAACATGTCCTCCTGGATCAGCTCGTCGGCCCCGCCGTGCCCGCCGGAATTCGGCGTGGTGATCACCAGATCCTCGGCGCCGCCGAAGAGCGGGTAAAAACGAAATTCTTTGCGACCCGGCGGTCGCTCGAATCCGTTTTCGCGCGCGAAGGGCTGGGCCAGCGTGTCAATCTGAAGGCGCCCCTTGCTCCCATTGATGCAGATCTGGTGGCCGGAGAAAGGGGCGCAGAACGTGACGCCCAGCGAGAGCGAGGCGCCGCCGCGGTATCGGATCACCGCGGAGTAGGTGTCCTCGATGTCGATCTCCGCGTCATAGATGTAGCGACTCTCCGAGGCGGGATATTGCTTATCGTAGGGGAGGAGCAGAGGGTCCCACCGGGTCGCCGGATTTTCCGACGGGGCGAATTGGGAGGCCAGGTGCTTCTGGAAATATGGGCAGCGCCGTTTTTCCTCCTCGGGGGGAAAAGCGTTCCCCGCCTCGTCGCGCGGACGGAGCAATCCATCGGGCCCATAGTAATTCAACTTCCCGAAGGCGAAGACCTTCTCGGCCCGGTCACCGATCAACCAGCTCAGGAGATCGAAATGATGGGATTCCTTGTGGATCGAGAGCCCGCCGGAAAAGCGCCGCTCGCGATTCCAGCGATAAAAGTAGCTCGATCCGTGTTTGGTATCGATGCTGAAATTGGCGGTCAGGCTGGTGATGTTGCCGAGGCCGCCGTTCTGGATGAACCGCTTGGCCGCGATCATCCTCGGGTTGTAGCGCACGTTGAAAGCCACGCGCACATTGCCCCGCCCCGCGCGCTCGGCCGCGAGCACCGCACGGGCATCCTCGGAGGTGGTCACCATGGGTTTTTCCGCCACCACCTCCAGATCGTGCTTGAGGGCGGAGAGGATGTAGGTCGCGTGATCGCAATCGCGCGCGCCCACGAGCACCACGTCCGGGCGCGTCTCCGCCACCATCCGGTCAAACTCCTCGGGCGCAAAAAACGGGATCTCGCGCCCGAGCTGGCGGTTCATGGCCGCCACCCGATCCGGATCGATGTCCAGGATGCCGACCACCTCCCCCACCCCGGAGAAATCGCGCGAGCTGAAGCCGGACTTCACCCCCAGCAAGGGCAGCAAAAAATGCACCACGGAACGGGTGCTCAATCCGCAGATCACATAACGCCGACGATTTTCTGATTTCATTTTCTAGTTCCGCTTTTCGATCCGGCGGATCCCGCTTTTCGCAGGGCCAGTATCCTGCCGAGGTATTCCAGATGGTAGCCATAGCGCGCCTGCACCTCCTGCTCGACGCTGAAGACCGGGTAGGTGCGCGCGAACAGCTCGCGCGTGTCGGCCATCAGGCCGCGCGCGCGGCGGTCGAGTCGCACGGCCTCGCGGGGCAGTCGCCGGGCCATGGCGGCCTGGAGGAAATCGAGATAAAAATCCTGCAGCGCAACGCCTTCTAGCCAGAACTCCAGCAGGTGGGCATTGCGTTTGGCCTGGCGCCGGCAGCGCCGGAAAAGGAGCACGGCCCGGGCAAATTCGCGGCGCGCACGCGCGATCTGCGCGCGGGTCTTCGCGAGCCCGCCGTGTTCCGCGCAGAGCGACCGGATATCGGCCTCGAGCAGATCCTCGCCGCCTTGCAATGCCCTCAGTCTCTTGCTCCAAGTCCCGGCACGCCCGTAGACGCGATCCCGATTTTTGGCCGGACGGAGACCCCTAGAGGCCAGGTCGATGGCCTGGGCAAAATCGGGCAGCGCGACGCCGAAGGTTTCGATGGCCCATTCGCGGCAGATTGCTCCGGAATCGAACCCCTCCATCCCCCTTGCGGCCAGGATCGCCGCAAAGGTCGCCGGATGGCCCGTCTCGGGATGATTGTGCCGCACCGCCCAGGACGTCACGATATGGCCCGCTCCTTCGGACAATCCTTTGCGAGCCGACCAGAAGCAGTTGGCATGGTGGCGGCCGAAGTCGGGAACTCCCATCTGGTCGCCAGCCGAGCGGTTCGCCGAGGCCGTCACCACCCCGAACCCATGGGCACGTAGCGCGTCGGTGCAGAAAAAACCGCGAAAGCTGCCATCGCGGCGAGTTTGGGCATCCTCCGCAAACCGCCCGAGCGTGCGACGGAAGGTGGGGCTAGCGACACGTTCGTAATCGGGGCCCCACGTGACCAGCGGGTTGACCCTCGTCCCATCGTGTCCACCCCAGACGTGCAAGGTCGAGGAACGCGGCCCGGTGATCTGATAATCCCAATCGACCATCAGGGTGGTGCGGGGGATTTTTTGCAGGGTTTTCGGGAGGGAGACCCCCATGTCGTGCCAGAGCAGCGGACGCAAACCACGCCGGACGACGTGCCGCAAGAGGGGCACGATTTGCTGCAGATACAGCGCATCCATCCCGAACCGTTTCAACCGGGAACTCCTGCCCAATTGCTGGGTTTCATCGCCGCCGATGTGAAAATACCGGCGGGGTTGGAATACGTCCACAACCTCGTCAATGAGACCGCGCACGAGGGGTAACGCGGCAGGGTTTGTGGGATCCAGATGCCCTGCAAGATCGGGGGCTTCGCGAAGCGAGGCATATTCGGAGCGCGCGGTGACGAACTCGAAATGCCCCAACGATTGCACGAGCGGGATGACCTCGATGCCGGCTGACTCACAGGCCTGCGCCCATGCCCTCCACTCCTCGTGGGAAGGGGCGTCGGGATGCGCGAGAGCCGGGTGCCCGGAGAAACGGAATTTATCTTCGATTTCGAGCAGGACGGCATTAAACCCCCAACCGCGAAGCCGGAGGACAAAATCCGCGAGGTAATCGAGCCGCCACATGGCGCGCTTGAGATCGATGTGGTAGGCCAGCAGCGGCCCGCGAGAACAATGGCTCATCCTTCTCACTTCTCTTTCCAGTCCAGTGAACCGGGCTTGCCCCAGTCCTGTTTCTGCCACTCAGAAGGCAATTCGTCGCCGCGCGCCTCGAAACATCCGAAGCTTTCCTCCGGCACCACCAGGAACGCATCGAAATCCGGCGCGATCGCCGACTTGAGCATCGGCAGGCGCACCGGTTTCCCGTTCCAGGAACCTTCGGCCACCGGTTTCCCGTAAAGGTCCAGGACATTGCGGACCTGAAACAGCTGGCCCTCTTTCAGGCCGATGCCGCGCAGGTCCACCTCCACCGCGTCTTTGCCGTCCCAGTTGAACACTGCGATGTGCGCGCGGCCCGGTTCGTACCGGTTCGGGCGGACGAAAATTCGCGTGCCCGTCGGCCGTCCATTCATGGTCGGCTCGAGCGTCGAGTCGGCGTCGAGGCCCGAATCCTTTTGGTGCGCCGCGAAGGTCTTGCCATTGAATTTCAGCTCCTCCGGCAGGGCGTGGTAGTGGTTGTGATTAATCGTCCAGTCCACATCGCTTTTGTCGGAAGGTTTCTCGTAGGTCAGCAAATGCTGGGGCGCCCAGATTTCGTTGCCGGTCATCTCGATTTTCCGCCACTTGTGGAGGCCGACGCCGTTGTAGCCCATGAAATAGTTGTCGCGAATCGCCGCCGCGTGATGGAAGGATCCCCCAAACGGGCCCAAGCGCACATTATACCGCCAGCCGCCAGTGCGCGGGTGATAGGCGATGTTGCTGACCAGCTCGACCCGGTCCATAGGCTGGTAACCGTAGATGAACACGTTGTCGTGCGGCGCGTCCTTGGGGGACGAGGCCATGCCCGGGGAAAACAGGATGTTGCCCTCGATATGGTAGCCGGACGATTCGGAGTTCTTGTTGAGCCGGTATACCTCAATGTTGTGTTCGTAGGCCGCAAACATCACGTTGTCCACCACTCGCTTGGTCCCAGATTCGTTGTGGATCATTGCGGCGGACCCGTAGCCGCGCCCGCCCTGGTCCCAGCCGCAATCATACATCACATTGCCATACAGTTCCGAGTCGATCGCCGGCCACCAGCACCCGATCCCCGTCTGGCCCCGATGAAGGACCATGTTGATCAGTTTCGTGCCCGGACCGAACACACTCACGCGACTGTTGGTTTCCTCCCGGTCGGTGCCGCGCGTGCCACGCACTTCCAATCCCCAATACCAAGTGTTTTCCCCGTGGATCTGCAGCCCGCCTTCAATCGTTACCCGTTGCCCCGGTGCCTGACGGACGATTACCGGACGGTCCCGCGTGCCGGTCAATTCACAAATCAGTTCGCAACGTTTGGCCTGTTTTTCGGGAAACAACGGAGAGACGATGTGTTCCACAGGCCGCAGCTTGTCCGTGGGCGGCACCACGTATAGACCGCCCAGCATCCAGATTGTGTCACCGGGTTCAATCCTCTCTCCAGGATTCGACAACAGCGCAATGCTTGCCGGGGCCTCCTTCGTGCCGGGTCCATTGCCATCGGGGGAAACGTAAAATTCTTTACCGGATGCGCCGCCGCTGATCAGGCATGCCGCCATGCAAAGCCATGCGGTTTGGCATTTCCAGATGGTCATTAAGACTGGTTTTCCATGCATTTGGGACTTATCATCTTGAGCTCTCATCGCTTTTGTTAATCACAGTTCTGCAGATCTGCAAATCAATAACTTAAAGGCAGCAAATCCGGGAAACCCGGGCTCGAGACATTTTTACCTTCTTGCAAAAGGAAATGATTGCACGAAGTGTGCGCTGACTTGGTCCGGAATACGTTCCCGCCCCTGCCGGGATTCTCCGATTTCTCGGATGATCGAGCTTTTGCTCTTGTGAGTCGCGGTTGACTTCCCCGGAAAAACGCCCTTCCATGTGGCTTTTAACAGACTCAGGGTCGCCCACCCTGGGCCTTAAATCTGCGGGCACAGAAGTTTCACCAATATATACAACGTTCTATGGCTAAGGTTTCCCTGAGCAACATTTACAAGATCTACCCCGGCGACAAAGGCAAAGACGTCACCGCCGTCCGGGACTTCAACATTGAAATCACCGACCGCGAATTCGTCGTTTTTGTCGGCCCCTCGGGATGCGGGAAATCCACCACACTCCGCATGATCGCTGGCCTCGAGGAGATTTCCAGCGGCGAGATTTTCATCGGCGACAAGCGCGTCAACGACGTGCCGCCGAAGGATCGCGACATCGCCATGGTCTTTCAAAACTACGCGCTCTACCCGCACATGAGCGTTTACGAGAACATGGCGTTCGGGCTCAAGCTCCGGAAATTCCCCAAGGCGGAAATCCAAAAGCGGGTCAACGAGGCGGCGGCGATTCTCGGCCTTGAGCAACTTCTTTTGCGAAAGCCAAAAGCCCTCTCCGGCGGCCAGCGCCAACGCGTAGCTGTGGGACGCGCGATCGTGCGGCAGCCCAAGGTTTTCCTCTTCGATGAACCGCTCTCGAACCTCGATGCCAAGATGCGCGTCCAGATGCGCAGCGAAATCATCAAGCTGCACCAGAGGCTCCAGGCGACGATGATTTATGTCACCCACGACCAGGTGGAAGCCATGACGATGGGCACCCGGATTGTTGTGATGGATGCGGTGATGAATCCGAAAACCGGACTCAAGGAGGGGGTCATCCAGCAAATCGATGCTCCGCTCAAACTCTACAACGAACCGGCCAACCTATTTGTCGCCGGATTCCTCGGGAGCCCGCCGATGAACTTCCTTAAAGGCACACTGCGCAAGGAGGGAGATCAGGTGGTTTTCAAGGAAATTCAAGGCGGAGCCGTGGAGCTCAGGCTAGGTGCCCGCCCGGCGGCTCATGGCTCTATCGGCAAGGAGGTCACGCTCGGGATCCGTCCGGAAAGCTGCGATCTCGTTGCCCAAGGAAAGCCGGTTCCGGAAAATGCGTTCCAGGCGGTGGTGGATATCGTCGAGCCCATGGGGGCCGAGACCTATTTTTATCTCCAAACAGGGGCGCACACGGTTATCAGCCGGAGCCATTCGGCGGCGGACCACAGGGTAGCCGGACACCGGCTGCTCTTTGAGATGCAGGCAGACCGCGCCCATTTGTTCGACCAGAAGACCGGCCTCAGGATCCATTAGCCGCACGCGGTTGTGCCGGGGGGAAATGTGTTCTGCGATGGCATCATGTCCCGGCAGCAATGCAACCCATCCCGTGAGCGCTCGCCACGGCCTGGCATGTCAATTTTCCATCCCGGATATTCAATCCTGACAAAAGACCGGGCATGTGCGCGAGGGCCTCATCCAATCCGCGGTCGGCTATGGCTTCTATATACCGGCATGTCACGTTCGTGAGTGCATGGGTGGCTGTGCGGGCATAGGCCCCGGGCATGTTGGCCACGCAGTAGTGCGTAATCCCCTCTTCGACAAAAACGGGATCGTGGTGGGTGGTCGGACGGGAGGTTTCTATGCAGCCACCCTGGTCGATCGCGATGTCCACCAAAACTGAACCGGGCTTCATCAACCGCAGCATCTCTCGCGTGATCAACTTCGGGGCTTTCGCTCCGGGCACCAGAACCGCACCAATGAGAAGATCCGCCGACGGCAAAAGCTCAAGGAGATTGGCCTCGCTGGAGAAAAGCGTATTGGCCGTGCTCATGGTGATATCGATAAACCTCATCCGTTCGAGATCCACCTCGAGAATCGTGACATCAGCCCCCAACCCGGTTGCCATGCGAGCGGCATTCAGTCCACTTGTGCCACCGCCAATGACGACAACCTTGCCCGGAAGCACTCCGGGAACGCCTCCCAGAAGAACCCCTTTGCCTCCATTGTGCTTGGCGAGAAAGTAGCCGCCCACAATCACCGACATGCGCCCTGCAATTTCGCTCATCGGCTCTAGGAGTGGCAACCGATGGTTCACTTCCACCGTCTCGTAGGCGATGCAAGTGGCGCCGCTTGCCAGCAACCCCTCGGTGAGCGCACGGTTGGCAGCCAAGTGCAGATAGGTAAAAAGGATTTGCCCATTCTGGAGAAGAGGAATCTCGGATGCCAGCGGCTCCTTGACCTTGACCACCAGGTCCGTCGCGAATGTTTCCTCGTGGGTATTGACGACTTTTGCCCCCGCCGATTTGTAGTCTGCATCGGAGATTCCGATCCCCTCTCCCGCATCCTTCTCGACCACGACGCGATGCCCTCTCTTCACGAGTTGGTAAGCGGCCGAGGGCAGCAGTGCGACGCGAAATTCCTGCTCTTTGATTTCTTTGGGTATGCCGATGTTCATGGTGGGTTTCAAGTTTCTTCCAACTAATTGGCCCTGCCTTTGGGGTGGCCGGCCGGAGACAGCAGCCCCCGGACAATGATGTTCTGCGCGAGGTGGAGACCGTCGCGCAGGACGGACGGGTGCCGACAATCGAGTTCCATGGTGTGGCGCAGGGTGAACCGGTTGGATTGATAGATGAAGCACGCCCCGTAGAGGAGCACCAACAAATGCCGGACATCCAAATCCTGATCGATTTCTCCTGCGGCACGGGCGCGGGCGACGATCTCCCGCAGTCGCGCGAGCACCTTGCTCTTGCTCAGGAGATTCGGGTGCACATCGAGAAAGCGCCCGCGGTGAAGGTTTTCCCACATCAGCAGGCAGACAAATTCCGGGTGCCCTTCCAAAAAGACGAAATACTCCTTGAGCACATTGCGGATGGCGTCAGCGGTCGAAACATCCCCGGTGAGGACGGCGATCTCCAGGCTCTCCAGCTCGGAAAAAACCACTCGCAGCACTTCGACATAGAGACCGTCTTTGTTTCCGTAATAATGATACAGCATCCGTTTGTTCACCCCGGCCCGCCGGACAATCTCATCGACCGACACGCCGTCGTAGCCGCGCTGGGAAAACAGTTTGACGCCCGCCTTCAGGAGGTTCGCCCGGGTTTTCTGCGGATTGCGCTTGATTTTGGCTTTGACGGTTCCGGGCATAACTTGTAACTATCCGGTTATTATGAGCCTCGGCGCGTCCCTGTCAACTGCCAGTTCAGTCACGCAGAACGACGGAGGGACTTGAATGATCGCTACGCGGATTCGCGTGCCACGAGCCGGGGCCGGACAACGCGGGTGCGGCGTTCCGGGGGGAGGCGTCGGCCACCGAGCGAGGCGATGAGAAGTTCCACTGCCGCCACCGCAAATTCGGCGTTGTTCTGGTCGATGCTGGTCAGTGCCGGGTCGAACAGCGCTCCCGCCTCCAGATTGTCGAACCCTACCACCGCCACATCTCCGGGAACGGCGATCCTGCGGGCACGCAGCTCCTTGATCAGCGCGATCGCCCACACGTCGTTCGACGCCACCAGCGCGTCGGCACCGCCGTTCTTAACGAGGGCCTCCACGGTCCGCTTCGCCAATGCCTTCGTTGGCGGAAACGTCCCCGGCCCCTCCCATACCAAGGCCGGATCAAACGGGATACCGAGATCCGTGAGCGCCACCCGATAGCCGCGCAACCGGTCGGCCATCAGCGGGTCTGCCGCCGCAGGGCAGTTGAGCGCCAGACCAATTCGGGAACGGCCCCGCCCGCGGAGATACTCGACTGCCTGGCGGATCCCGTCGGCGCGGTCCACATCGACGCAGCAGGCGCCTTTGATCAACGGTTCGGTCTGGAATACGAGGGCTTTGGCCTCGGCCAAAAGTTTCTTCACCGCGCGATCCGAGGGCGGCAGGGGGTTGTGAAAACAGATCAGCGCGTCGATGCCTCGCGCTAGGAAATCCTCGATGTATTCGGCCGCATGGCGGCTATCGCCGTGGAACGTGCCGATCATGAGCCGGAACCCGCGCTTGTAGGCCTCCCGATCCACGGCCGCCAGCCGCTCGTGGTTCGCGGGGGTCGATTCCGCCCCGATCAATACGCCGATCACATCGTTCTTCCGTCCCTTCAGCCGCTGGGCCGCCATGTTGGGCCGGTAGGCCATCTGCCGCGCCACCCGCCGGATCCGCTCCGCCGTCTCCGCGTCGATCCGGATGGTCCCCCGCGAACCGCCGCGCAACGCCACCGAGGCGAGGGCCACGGAAACGCCGGCTTTTTCGGCCACGTCAACAAGCCTGGCTTGAGGGGCATCCGGTTTTGCGATCATGCGGAGGAGAGTAGCCGGATTAAATGTTTTATCGCAAGCCCGGAGAAGCGCCCGGCAGCGGAATGATTAAATATTTAATCTTTGTGATTAAAAATTTAATCACCGATGCATGGGTCGTGACACGAAATCCAACAATGAAAGACGAATGCCATGGGTGAAGCCTATCCGATAACACCAGTCGCCGTTGATGCCGTCGAAACCGCCCACCGGCGGATTGCCTCGCCGATCCCGCACCCGGGATCGGTGCCGCTGCTGGAGCGGTTGCGGGATGCGGAGCCGGCCTGCATGGAGGGCCAGCCGCCAATCGTCTGGGACCGCGCCGAAGGGGCAACCGTATGGGACGCCTGGGGCAACCGATGGATCGACATGTCCTCCGGGGTACTGATCGCCAATGCCGGCCACGGCCGCAAGGAGATGGCCGAGGCGATCATCGCGGTGGCCAGCAAACCCCTGCTGACGACTTACTGTTTTCCGCACGAGACGCGGGCAGATCTTGTTGACTTGCTCCGGGAGGTGGCGCCGCGCCCCGATTTCAAAGTGATGCTCCTGAGCACGGGGTCGGAGGCGGACGAGCTTTGCATCAAGCTGGCGCGAGAGAGCGGGCGGCGGAGGGGCAAGAAGGAGCCGGTGCTGGCGAGTTTTCAAAACGCTTTCCACGGTCGGACGCTGGGCTCGCAGCTTGCGGGCGGCATTCCCGGGCTCAAGGAGTGGATCGGCTATCCCGACGAGCATTTCGTGCAGGTGCCATTCCCTGACGGCGGGGTTCGGAGCCGTCCAGAGGACAACGATTTTTCGGCATTCGAGCGCTGCCTGGCGGAGCAAGGAATCGGGCCGGAGAGGGTTTGCGGGGTGATTACGGAAACTTACCAGGGCGGGAATTCGAGTTTTGCGCCGCCCGAATACATGCGCGCCCTTCGCGAGTGGTGCGACCGTCACGGGGCGCTTCTGATCATGGATGAAGTGCAGGCCGGGTTCGGGCGGACCGGGAAGTTTTGGGGGTTCGAGCATTACGGGATCGTGCCCGACCTGATCGCGTGCGGAAAAGGGATCTCGGGATCGCTGCCGCTGAGCGCTGTGATCGGGCGCGGGGATCTGATGGACATGTTCCCCCCCGGCTCGATGACGAGCACTCACTCGGGCAACCCGATCTGCTGCGCGGCGGCGCTGGCGAGCCTGAAACTCATCCTGGGCGAAAATTTGTCTGGGCGTGCGGAGGCGATGGGGAAGGTGCTGCAGCCGATGGCGGCGGAGATCCAGAAGCGGTTCAGCGACCGGATCACGGCCCATCATGGCAAGGGTCTTGTGGCGTCGCTGCACTGCGTGAAACCAGGAACGACAGAGCCCGACGACAAGCTGGCCTGGGAGGTGGTGGGCGAGGCGGTCCGGAACGGCGTGATGATGTTCGCGCCGGTCGGCTTCAGCGGGGCGAGCGTGAAGTTGAGCCCGCCGCTGGTGATCGAGGAAGCCGCACTGCGCGAAGCGATGGCGGTGGTCGGCGAGGCGTTTGCCACGGTCATTGGCCGGCGCGAGGCCGGGCGTTGAAAATCCGAAGAGCATTCCGATGAGCCAAACAGCAATCCAGGAGCGGGCGCGCGGGGTGGAGTTCCGGCGGTATCTGGTCGATCTTTTGGTGGACCTATGCCGGATCGACAGCACGGCCAAGGCCGACGTGCGCCAGTATGCGGCCGCCGAGGCGGAATGCTTCGGCCTGATCGAAGCCCATCTCGAAGAGATCGGCTGGCCGGGGCTGACGTTGCGACGGGTGCCGATTGATCCGGCGATCGCGGGTCACCCGTATTATTCCCGGCCATACTACACGGCGGCGGGCGGGAAGGAATTATCGGTGCAAGAAACCTACGGGGGCCGCTGCAACCTGGTCGCGCAAGTTGGGGAGCCCGGCGATGGTCCGGCCGGTTCGGCGCTGGCGCTCAACGCGCATGTCGATGTGGTGCCGCCCTACATCACGCCGCGGGTCGAGGGCGACCGGGTTTTCGGGCGGGGCTCATGCGACGACAAAGGGCCGCTGGCCTGTTTGATCGGGGCGATGAAGCTGGCGCGCGAAGCGCTGGCGGAGGAGGGGCTGACATTGGCGGGGCCGTTGACGGCGATGTTCGTGATCGAGGAGGAGACGGGCGGCAACGGATCGCTCTCGCTCGCTCTGGATCGCGGGCTGCGCAGCCGTTACGACACGATCATGGTTCTCGAGTGCTGTTCGAGCAAGATCCACCCCGGCAACCGCGGGGCGGTCTGGTATAAGATCGAGGCGGCCGTCCCAGGGACCAACCTGTTCGAGGTGTCGGCGTTCATCGTTGAGGAAATGGAGCGCGAAGGGCTGGCGATCCGGGCGGAGAGCCGTCACGAACTGTTTCCGCACCGGCCGGTGCAGACCTGTCACGGCATCCTCGGCCATTACGGCGAGCATCCGTCGCGGATTTGCGGCCGGATCGATTTCGAGATCCGGTTTGACCGTCCGGTTTCCGCACCGTTACGCGCGATGATCGAGGACGTGCTTGCCGAAGGGTTGCGGCAGTATACCGGCTGGTATGGCGACAAGACTTCGGTCACCGATCCGTCCACCGGCAAGCCGAAGGTGGATCGCCACTTCGACCTGGTCGAGGCGGAAGGCGGTCTCCGGGTCGAGGTGCACGGTTCGACCGGGCACATGGGCTCGATTTTGCAGAACGACGGGGCGATCACCAAGATGGCGGCCCTCGTCCGGAGCTTGGCGGGGAGCCGGCAGGCGCTAGAGCGGGTTGCGGGCGGGCCGATGAATCTTCGACTTTCGGGATGGGAGCATCCGTCGCATTTGATCATGGAGGGAGGGCAGGGGTTTCTGCCGACGCATCCGATGGATGACGTCCAGAAGCGCCTTCGCGAGGCGGTTTGGCGTGGCGCGGAACGCGCTTTGCGAGCGGCCGGGTGGAACGGGGATGTGCGGGCGGAGATCGCGGTCAGTTTTGACAAGCTCCACAA
>CAZSDC010000038.1:0-20628 GCA_964605515.1 uncultured Chthoniobacter sp. | reverse complement strand
TCTCGAAAAGCATCCTCTTCAACCTCTGCGGGCACGGGCACTTCGACATGACCGCCTACATGAAATTTGCCGCTGGGCAACTCGAGGATTACGAGTATCCCGCCGAGGAGATCGCGATGGCCCTGGCCGGGCTGCCCACGGTCGCCCATCCTTCGCGGAAAAGTTCCTGATGAACAAATTCCTCTTCCTGCTGCTTCTGTCACCGGGGCTGAGCCTTGCGGAAGATCTGAAAATTGAAGATCCGTGGATCCGAGCTGTGCCGCCGTCGTCGAAGGCGACCGCAGCATTCATGACGCTTGTCAACAAGACCGACAAGCCGGTGCTAGTGACTTCGGGGACCTGCCCGATCGCTGGCGAAATCAGGCCGATGGTGACGACAAAGCAGGCCGATGGGGTCATGGGCATGGCATTTGTCGAAAGCTTTTCCGTGCCCGCCCATGGCAGTCGGGTTCTTGAGCCCGGCGGCGATCACATCATGTTGATGAAGCTCAAAGAGGTTCCGAAAGCCGGGGCCATTGTCCCATTGGTTCTCGCAACCGAATCCGGGGGTGAGAAAGGGCATGTTCGTCTGGATCTACCCGTTCGCTGAATGGCCCGGACCAGACAAAGCGACGCCCGTTCCCGCCGCATCGGCCTGATCCTCTTCGCCGCATGCATGGTCGTGGCGGTCCCGACATTGATCGTGCTGTTCTCCATCGCGGGAAAATCCTCCTCGCCATGGTTCGGCCAGTATGATCCCGACACTCATCATGCTTACAATTTTTCTCTGACCGACCAGGACGGGAAAACCGTGCGGCTGGTGGATCTCCGTGGCGACGCCGTGCTGCTGGCCTTCGGCTTCACCCGGTGCCCGAACATCTGCCCCACCACTCTGGGCAACCTCGCCGCCGTCTATCGCAAGCTTCCGCCTGCAGCGCAGGAGCGCACGAAAGTCGTCTTCATCAGCGTTGATGAGCGGGATACACCGGCATCGATGAAGGAATACGTCCCGTTCTTTAACGACCGTTTCATCGGCCTGACCGGGGCTCCGGCGGACATCGGCACGACAGCCCGTGCGTATGGAGCATTCTTTCGTAAAGCGGATGCGGTCGGGAGCGACAAGGACGACTATATGATCGACCACTCGACCTATGCCCACCTGATTGATCCGGAGGGAAATCTCCGCGTGCTCTATCGCTTCGAACAGTTGCCGGAGACAGAAAAAATTACCGATGATGTGCTCAGGGTATTGGGAACGCAGGCCCCGGGGAAGCAGCCATAGCCGGCAGGCGATGCGAAGGGTTCCCCTGCTCCTGTTGGCCTGTCTCCTTCTCTCGTGCAGGCCGATGCCTGAGCCCGCGCCCGATCCCGGCCCGCTCACCGGACGGCAGATATATATGGCGCGCTGCATCGCGTGCCACCAGGTGGACGGCAGGGGAATCCCATCCATTTGTCCGCCCTTGTTAAATTCCCCGCAGCTGAGCGGCCCGCCAGAAGATCTGATCCGGATTCTGCTCCTCGGCATGAAGGGCCGCATCGTCCGCGACGGCACCACTTTCAATGGCCTCATGCCAGCCTGGAGATTCGACCTCAGCGACGGGCAGCTTGCCGACGTGATCAATGACCTTTATGCGCGGTGGAAGCCGGAGACACCTGCGGTCACCGAGCAGACGGTCCGCATGATCCGCGAGGAAACGGCAGGTCAAAAACTGTTCCCCACAGCGAAAGAACTCCGGCTCTCCGAATGAGCAGGATCAACCGTTCTTCCGCCAAAGCTGCGCGAGCCGTTTGGAGGCATCCTTAAGGGCGGCGATATTTTCCGGAATCCTGCCTGCTGGAGCATAAATCAGGCCCTCATAACTTGCGGCAATTCTCCTGAGCTCGCTAGCACCGGAACCGCTTGGAGACAAGGTTTCAAGCCTTGCGAGCCAGGCCAAAGGGGTTTCGCCTGGAAACCGGGCCTGGCCGGTCTGCTTTTCAAGCTTTGCAAGGCATGCAGCCGCGAGATCCGGTTTGTTTTTTCGGCGGAGCAACAGCCACCGGATTGCAGCAAGCATGCCGGCAATAACGATGACAGTTATCCATGCTACCGGCAGTTCTCTATGCAAGAAAAACGACTCCAGTCGGCTAGCGATCTGTGAGACCACCGTGGCTGAGTAAGTCGTCGCAAAGCGAAACCACGGCCAGCGGCCCGGGTCGCGTTCCAACTCCAACATCGCAGACAGCTCAGGAGCGACAAATGATGTGGGGTCGAAGCGTATCCAGTGGCCCGCATTGTCATCCCAGGCTTCGACCCACGCATGGGCATCGGAGTCGCGCAGAGTGAATGTCCGCAGCCAGGGATTCCATGTTCCTCCACGATATCCGGTGACAATCCGCGCGGGAATGCCACCCATGCGCAAAACGTTGGCTGCCGCAGCGGCGTAGTGTCCGCAGAAGCCTTTCCGATGCTGGAAAAGGAACCATGACACATCGCCAGCTTCCATTATTCCGGGGCGGAGTGTGTAGGAATATCCGCCAGCAACCAGAAATTGTCCCAAGGATTCGAGGGTGTTGGAAAGTGTGTTGTCCGGCTGCGCCAGGCGCAAAGCAAGTGCGCTCAGGCGCCTGTCGTTCCGGAGTTTATTCGGAACCTGCAGGCTGCCCTCAGCGACCGCTTGCAGCGGGACATCATCCGGTGCGAGCGGAGTTGAAACGATATCAAGGCTCACCTCCCCGGTTCCGAGGACAGAGAACGCAGAAGGCCCGGTTTCCAGGACAGTCGCCTTTTGACCATCCGTGCCGGCCATGACGCTAAGCGGGCGATCCAACGCGGCCAAGGCTCTGTCCGGTCCCAGCGCCTGCGAATACCGCCATTTCCTGGCACCCGTCGATGCCCCCCTTGGCGCTGCTCCCAGATTGATGCGCGCCGGATCGATCGACCAGCGCAGGCCCTCATTCTTTTCCAGAACCTGACCACGCCAATAGAGATCGGACACCCCGGGAACAGCGGAGGATTCGGAAATTGTAGCGACAAAGGCGACGCGCCGGCTCAGGCGGATTTCCGAAACGTCGCCAGGGCTCAGGAGATCGCCGCCTGCAAAGCGCACAAAAGCCACATTCGTATGCGACGAAATCGCTGGAAACAGCCAGAAAGCCAGCGTGACAATCACGGCGACGGGAAGCACCAGCCGTAGCGAGCGGAAGACCGAGACCCAGAGCGCCGCATCCGCTTCTGCGGGAGCATGGATTTGCTGCGCGATAAACATCAGCACCGCGACATCCGTAATGACAAACACCGTATTGACGACATCGCCTTCCTGGAGCGTAATCGACGCCAGCACCGCGACAGCACAGAGGAGAACCCAAAGCCCGCGACGCTGCGAAAGAGGACGCAGGAGCAGCACAGCCCCAAACAACCCGCCCAGCGGGCCCAACATCGCGAGGACCGATTTTGAAACAATCGGAGCCACAATCCCAGCGGCTGCAAGCAGCAGCCATTCCGCCGGAGCCGGCAGAAAAATCCCGAAGACGCGGAGCAGGATTCCGGCAATCAGCAGCGCGACCGCCGCCGGGGTGAGGATTCCCGAATCCTGCTGCAGGAACTGATGGAGGAGCAACCATCCGCCAAGCACCCAACCGGCCACACGTTCGCGCTTTTGCTCCGGCCGTATCACGAGGAAAATGCCGCAAGCACAGCGCGGCAGGCGTTCAGGTTTGTTTCGTTCAGTTGACGGCTAGGAGAACCGATGAGCAACTGGAACGGCTTCTTTCTTGCGACGCAATCCGAAATCCAGAAGCTGAGCTGTTCGAGCCGGGTCTCGGGATCGCCGAGAATTGCCGTATCCTCCCAGCGCAATTTGACCCGGCAGCCGCCATCAGCCTCAAATGTTCTCACCGCCAGCTTGCCGCTTTTTGCAAAGACCCGCCAGTCCAGCCGCGAGAGCAGATCACCAGCAACATATGGCCGGTGCCCGCTGATCTCATCAGCGCCGGCTCGAACTTCATTGCCGGCTTCCCCAAGCCCAGCGAGCACCTCGGCCATGGGCTGTCCGACCGGACGCGGATAGACAACGATTTGTCCGCCGCCCTCCAGGATTTTCCACGCAAAGCAAATTCCAAAGGGAAGATCGCTGGAAACCCAAAGCGGAGGATGAGGATAACAACCCCGCCGCGGGGCGGGCACACGGAGCCGGACAGTCACCCTCTCGCCCGGTCTGAGCACTGGGATCCGGGCATTGCCGACGAGCCGCCAGCCAGAGCGAAGGCGGACCCTCAACCCCAAACGCTCGCGGTCGCAGGAATTTTGCAGTTGCACATCAAGGACCGCCTCCCCGCCTACTGGCACCGGCTGCGATTGGCAGGACACGAGCATAACCCCGCGGAGGTTTTCGTTCGTCTGGATGAGAGCAACAATGCCGGCGACCACGAACGAAATCACAAGGGTTTGCGGCAGCCCCCCGAAACCGTGCGCAAAATAGCCCAGCACAAAAATCGCGAAGACAGCTGCGGCGAATACGAAACCGGCCCATCTGGGAACAATGTAAATCCGTTCTCGAGTGCTCATCCCGTGTCCGGAATTTACGCCCACATCACGCACAAGACGAATAGAATCCCCGCCGGAGAATCGGCTGGCATTCCAAAACCGACCGATTATCTTGCCCGCATGAAACGAATCATTCTGGCAGCGGGAATTTCCGTTGCATCACTTCTCCACACAAGCATGGCACAAACACCACTCGAAAAGGGCAAGGCATTCCTTGCGGAAAACGCAACCAAGCCGGGCGTGAAACAGACACCCAGCGGGCTGCAATACAAAATCCTCGAACCAGGCACAGGGAAGGCTCCAAAGGCCACCGATACAGTGCTCGTCAACTATCGCGGAACATTGCTCAACGGGACGGAGTTCGACAGTTCCTACAAGCGGAACGAACCGATTGAGTTTCCGCTGAACCGTGTCATTCCGGGCTGGACGGAAGGAGTCCAACTCATCAAGGAAGGCGGAAAGGTCCAGCTATTCATCCCTCCGAACCTCGCTTACGGCTCCCGCGGAGCCGGCGGCGCCATCGGGCCGGACGAAACGCTGATTTTTGAAGTCGAACTCCTGAAGGTTCGCTGACCGCGCCCTTCCGAAGGCGACTCTATTCCTTCGGAAACTGATCCAAGACGCGTGATGTGCCAGGCACCAACAACCCGCGTGGTTTCGTGGAAGTCAGGATGACCAAAACTGGTTCGTCAGATTCCCAGAGCGGGGTCGCAAATCGGCCTCCACAAACATGGATCGTCGTGGAGAGCCTGGTTGGCGCGGGGATTATCAACTTGCTCAGAGGTCGCCAGTGCATCCGGGTTGTGACCAAGGACGAGCTTCGTGGCGATCCGGATTTGCGGATCAAAAACGGGGACAAGGTCATCATCGCCACAGAAACGGTTCTGGACGAAGCCCTGAACAAGCTCGACGACGACGGGAAAAAGGAGATGGTCTCGCGGCTGAAGAATAAAGTCACCTGCCGCCAGATGCTGGCCACGATCTTCCCGGATTTTTTCTTCCGGGAAATCCCTGTCCGGGATCTTCCGGACATCGAGCTGACTCCCGGCGAAAAGTATTTTGTCAAACCGATCAAGGGCTATTGGGGCAGCGCCGCTTTTCCTGTCGATGCGCAGACGGACCGCGTGGGCCTGATGCATGAGATCGAAGCGCAGCTTGCGAAAAGGACCAATATTTTCTCCGAGCAAGTGATAGCAAAAGACCGCCTGATCGTGGAAGAATTTCTCGAAGGCGAGGAATATGCGGTGGATATGTTCTTCGACGATTCCGGGCAACCGGTCATCACGAATATTTGCCACCATCCCCTGCCCAAGAAGCTCGATTACCTGCACGTCGTTTATTACACGAGCTACGAGGTTTACCGGGACCTCTATCCAAAATTTATCGGGTTCTTCAAGGCGCTCAACAAATCCCTTCAGGCGCACTCGCTCCCCATTCACGGCGAGTTCAAACTCCACAAGGGCCAGCTGACGCCGATCGAGCTGAATCCTTTGCGCTTCGGTAGCGACGGGTTCGCTGACCTGAGCTTCCATGCCTTCGGCTTCAACCCGTTTTTGTATTTTGCCGAAAATCGCGCGCCCGACTGGGAGGCGCTCTGGAAAGGCCGCGAGAAGAAAATCTTCGCCTTTTACCTCGGCTACAACGGCAGCGATCTCGATACCGTCCACTACCGGCCGGATCTCCGCAATTTCCGCCGCCTGTTCTCCCATATCCTCTCCGATACGGCGATGAACTACCAGGACACCCTGGCCTTCGCGGTGATGTATATCGAGGAGGACAGCCTGGAGCGGATCCACGAGCTGCTCGGCGTGGAATTCAACGAGTATTTTGTCGACCTCAAACAATACTCGCAAAAATCCTACCGCGAACTGTATCGAGCTGGGACCGAGATGAAGCTGGCGCCCGGGCAAATTCTTTGGAATGTGGATGACCCCGGCGATTATCTTGTTCTGATACTGCAGGGCGAACTCGAAATTTTCCTGCTCGATGACCGGGGCGAGATCCTGTTGGAAACCTACGGGCCTGGAGCGGCAGTGGGCGAGCTCTCCGCGATCGACGGGCTGCCGCGCTCGGCCGCCGTGCGCGCCAGAACCCGTGGCAAAGTGATGAAAATCGCGGGCAGCGTTTTCCGTGATCTGATCCAGCGCACGCCGGATATCCTCGAAGACCTGTTTTGGCAGCAGGTCAACCGGGTCCGAAAACTCAATCACCAGCTGACGACGAAGAACCACGGAGAGAACCCAGACTGAAAATCCACGAAGGCAGTCGGAGCTCCCGGCTCATATTTCAGATCCCCTTTGAACCCTTCGGGGCTCCTCCCCATCGGGCCGGACGAGACGCTGGTTTTTGAAGTCGAACTCCTGAAGGTTCGCTGAACTCGCTGCCATTCGCGGCATGGAGGGATGGCCGCTGAAGTGTCCCAAACTCTTTTTCTCACCAAGCAGGACAAACGGGCGCAGGTAGCGATGCGCTCTCCTGCTACATGACGTTCGTCTGGGCGACTGAGAGGACCCTATTGAGTTCTGTCAGTGTGGCGACAGCGCGTTCCCCAAGTAGGGCGAGTTGCTCAGCGCGGGCGGGGCTCGCCGTTTCCTGCATCCGGGCGATATCCCTGACCAACATTCTTGCCGAGGAAATGACAGCCCGCAGATGTTTGACGGATTCCTTGTCCGTGCGGTTTTCCTTATTGACCTGCTTGAACCATTTGATTTGGAAATCAAACCACGCGAACGCGGCGTTGACGGCATCATATCCGCCGACAAGCTGCCCGTCCGGAGTGAATGCGGGCGGGGTTGGATCGTTCGGGCGGACCGGGATCACAGCATCGGGGGTATCGCCGATCCCGCGCGTGGCTTTGGGGTTCACAATGATGGTTGGCGTAATGAAGACGATCAGGTTTTTCTTTTTGCGCGTGCGGGTCTTGCTCTTGAAAAAGTGTCCGACACCTGGAATGTCCTGAAGCACAGGGATCCCGTTTTCGAACCGGGCATCCCCGGTCGTTTCCAGTCCACCGACCGCCAGTGTGTAGCCCGAGTTCACCTGCAACGACGCATTGTAAACGCGCTCCGAGGTGACGGGATAGAGATTCGAGCCCGTGCCAAGGTTCAGTGACTCGTATCTCAGGATGTCCGAAATTGTAATCGCCACGGTCAGCGCGATCTGGTCGATGCCGACAGATTTTGGCAGAATGTTGATCTGGGTTCCCACTGGCAGGTAGCCAAGGGAACCGACATTCTGGGGGGCACTGCCGCTGGCGGACGTTTGGGTGACGCCGGTATTGATCGGTGTGTTTTCGGCGCTGGTGATCGCCACCTCCCGGTTGTTCACGGTGAGAACGCGCGGATACTGGACCATGCTGGTTTTGTCGTCCGACATGAATGCCTGCAGGGCCAGTTGCACGTCGCTAACGCTCAGGACCGCGGAATAGGGGGCGGTCAATGTGACATCCGTTGTTTTTATTCCGGTCGAGTAGTCATACGCCGAACTTCCCGGGGGAAGTGCCCCAGATTGGTTCTGGTGGACATTATTGTTGTCGATCGATAGCTGACCTCCGACAGGATCGGCCTTGATCTTGCTCGCAGTAAGTTTCAAGCCCCCGTCCCCGCTCAGAGGATCGGGGTTCATGGTTCCCTTCCAGTTAATGCCGAATTCCTTGCTCGGGTTCTTTGTCGTTTCGAAAAATTTGACCTCGATCGCGATGAGAACCTGGGGCTGGTCAACTGCTAGGAGATACTCTGAAACCCATTTGTGCTGCGCCCGGGTGGCGACGACCCACAGCGTGTTTGTATCGGAATTGTAAATGACCTGGGGCATCTGGGGCGGCACGTAGGTGGGATTCAGCCTCTGCAGATTGCTCGGAGCCGCTTCCTGAGGAGTTACACTGGAGGTGGACTGGGTCGTGGTCCCGGCATTCGCCGTCTCCCCCAAGACTGCGCCATCCGGCCCGTAAGAAATCGGCGTCAGCCCCAGCATCACTCGGATCTCGTTCACAATCCGTGGCGCCTTCGCGGAGAACACCCGCTGGGAATTCTGAAGCGGCATGCTTGCACCTGTCGCCAAGGTAGACCCCGTGCTGGAGGACGCTTGTGACGGTCCTCCGTTGGCAGAAGGTTCGACACGAAAATCCACGCGGTCCACCGGATCGTAGCGAAGACGGTAGGCTATGCCGACGAGTTTGTTCTCGTCCTCTTCCTTGACGCGCCGCTCCCGATCCTCATCCACGGTGCGCATATACCAGACGCCGTTATCATAGGTCAGGCGGATCCCGTTGTCACGGCACACGCTCTCCAATGCAGTGAACGGGCTGGCTTCCATCGTGAACGTGACCAAGTGCTTGTTGGCGACATCGCTCTCGGGAATCCCCACAAACGGGATGCCAGCATCGTCGGCAAGGTAGCGCAGCACGTCCCGCAATGCTGCCCGGTCGAATGAGAACATTTTGGCTGGCTGACGCCGGAGACGGTATGCGGCAGCATTTCCCGGTCCGTAATCCGGGTAGGCGGCGTTCGGCGGCGGCTCGACAATAAAGGGCGCGGGTTGTTGCCCAAATACCACTCCGGCGAGCGGCAAAAGAAGCATTCCCAGCCGAAGCGTCAGAGGGATTTTCAGTCTCACAAAATTCACAGGGATTACCGTTTATTCACGAAACCGGGGAGAGTTGAACGGTTTCTTGGAATGTGAATATCTTTTTCAGCATGGGTTTTGCGAGCATTCCGACGGCCAGAATCAGTCGGAAAAGCGTTATAGCTTGGTCAGCTGCCCCTTTACTAGCCGAAAGTTACGCAACTACGCAACAATAATCTTGACACCCAGCAAGTTTCGCACGATTAGAAAATCATGAAAGCGACACGGTTCCCTCCTCTGGGTGGCTTCACGATGATTGAGGTGCTTGCGGCAATGGCAATCCTGGCGGCGATCGGTGCGGTAGGTGTTGTTGCGGTCGCCAATACCAAGACCAACGCCGACTCCGCCAAACTTGCCTCGGACGTCGCCTCGGTCAACGGATCTATCCTGATCTTCCAGAGCAGTGGCGGCAGCCTGGCCGGACTGTCCGGAGCAGACGACGGGCAAGGCAGCCACAACGATATCCTGACAAAACTGAAAACTCAGGGCAGCCAATCAACCCTCGGCGTGAAGAGTAGCACATTGGATGCCAGGATTTATGCTGTCTATCAGACCAGCGCCGAGGCTGGCACGAGTGCTCCCCGGGCGGTGTGGAATGCGGGAGACGGACGGTTTCAGGTTGTCACCACCGGGGGTGCCGGCGTGAAGCAGTTCCTGCTGAACGAAGATCTGGCCTCGGGAGCCCCGGCCACAGACAGCACGCGCGTGACAGCGAAGACGACTTCCGCGGGCACCGGATGGGTCTGGGACCACGTTCCGCCAGTGGAGGTTGCCTCTGCCGCCGGTGCAACGCCTCAGACCGGCGTCGCGGACACCGGGCAGGCCGTGATGAGCAACCTGGGCTTGGATACAGGATCCTGGACCGTTGGGGCGAGCGGCCAAGTGACCGTCGGCTACGGCTACCGCGAGGCCGGCTACCAGTCCCGACTGGCTCTTTTTTCCCTCGATGGGATGGACATTTACGATTTGACCACTGACGCGGGCCGGAAGGCATTTATGCTGGAAGCGATGCGCCGGATTCTCGCCGGAGGCACCCAAGGCCAAGTCATCATTGACGCCTCCAAAAACACGCCCGGCTCCACCACCAATACCTTCTCCTTTAATCCGGGAGATCAAGTGGCCGCCCTGGTCATTCCCAACACCGATCTCCAGTCGGCGATGAATGCCTTGGCAGCCTACAACGGAACCCTTGCCGCCTATGCCGCAGCCAACCCATCGACATCTCCCCTGGTTTCTGCGGCAAAGACTGGCCAGGACATCCCTTCCTTCTATTCGAAGCAGTTTGCCATGCTGGGAACCAATTCGAACACCTATGCGGTCGAAGACATGACCACCACGACCAACACCACTGCTGACTACCAGGACATGGTCTTCACGGCAACCGGAATGAATGCCAACGGCACAATGAATAGCATCGCCAATCCGACCGACTTTTATACCAACGCGGCGATGAAAACCATGGATCCGGGCTGGACGTGGGACCAAACAGGTGTGAGCGGCAGCACCCAAACGCTCCACAACTATCTGAAGTCGGTGGGCGTCGTCCCATGAACACGCCAGCTCCCAAAGCTGCGCATCCCCCCATTCATTCTCGGCAACAGAAGGTTGTTTCCGATACCGGTTCCTGCTACTCCTCACCAGTTCCCCCGATGAAACGCCACCACTGAAACGAAACGATGCGACTCCTTGAACTTCATCCGGACTCCCCTGTCGGCGAGAGAATCCGGGACCTCTCGACCTCGGAAGGAGTCAGCGATTTTTACCTGACCCCGGGAGACCCTCTCTCCTACAAGCTCAACGGCCAGCTCATCTACGATGACACAGTCTTCGAAATGCCGCTGCCGGAATACCTTGAGCCCGGATGCGATGACAGCGCGCTGGATCTGCACGGGCGGCGGTTCCGGGTGAGCCAGATGGTCACGCAAGGCCGTCTGCGTTGGGTCTTGAGGTTGCTGCCGAACGAAATCCCCCACCCTTCCTCGATTAAAGTACCGACCCCCGCGCTGAAGGCTTATCTGGAGGCCAAGAACGGGCTGTTCCTCATTTGCGGAGCGACGGGAAGCGGGAAATCCACAACCATCGCCTCGATGGTCCTTCATCGTGCCCTGCGGAGAAGGGAGCATGTGATCTCCTTCGAGGATCCGATTGAGTTTATCTATCCGGACGGCCTCCCATCGCTGGTCTCCCAGCGCGAGATGGGCACCGACGAGCTGGACTTTGCCAAAGCGCTCCGGGCGGCTCTCCGGCAGGCACCCGACGTCATCATCATCGGTGAGATCCGTGACGGGGAAACGGCGGAGATCGCCTTGCAGGCGGCCGAAACCGGCCACGTGGTGGTGGCGACGCTGCACACGTCGACCGCCTCCCAAACAGTCCAACGCTTTCTCAAACTCATCCCCTCCGACCGCCTCGAAAGCTCCCAGGAGACAATGGCGGACTGCCTCCGCCTCATCATGTGCCAACGGCTTCTCCTCGATGAAAGAAAAGGAAAACGTTTCCCCATCCACGAAGTCCTGCTCCAGTATGACGGAGTGGTAAACATCATCCGTCGCGGGGATTTTAAAAAGCTGGATCAGGAGCTTGAGACCGGATGGAAAAAGGGGATGTATAATTTCGAGAAGAGCGTCTCCCTGCGCTTCGATGAAGGGTTCTCAGCCGGGCTCGCGCCGGAAGCCACGCCATTCTCCTGGGATGAGGTCCAAGATTACCTCGAACGCCAGCCGGAGGTCTCGCGATGAAATCGATCGACCTCAAGTCTATCCTCAACTTCTCGGCTTTTCGTCCCGAACCCGACGACCCGTCCGCTTCCTGGAAAAAGCGCTTTCCCGCCGAGAAGACTGTCTTTTTCGGCTTGGGGCGCGGGGTGTTGACCTGGCGGGGGATCAGCCGCTCCGGCAATCCGGGAGATTTAGAGATCGTCCGGGCCGAGCCGAAGGAAATCCTGTCACAGTCCGCAGAACACATCAAATCGCTGACCGAGCAGGGGTGGTGCGCGATCTCGCTCAACACGCGCTATGTGATCAGCTTGGAAACCAACCTGTCCCGCCGGACAGGAAGCGAGGAGATGCTGAAAACCAACGCCCGGGGAGTGCTGGGTGGAAGGTATGAGCGGGGCAAGCGCTACGCGCTCACACACAATCCGGAAACCAACTCGTCGATCCTCCTGACGTTTGATGAAGATCAGACGCGAAAGACCGAGGCCTTGTTCAGCGAGGCCGGGTTTCGCGTGGGAAGGGTTTGCTGCGGGGCCTACTTGCTTTTGAAGCATGCTCTCGCCCAGACAAATACCGTGAAAGGTTCCGAACAGCCGGTGAGCACATTCTACATCGTCTGTTGCGAAGGAGCCGTGTGCGCCTTGGTCCAGGATCAGGACCGCTGGCTCGAACTCCGCTCCCGCACGGATGTTTATGAGGAGGACTTCACTCCCATCACGGACCTGCTCGCACCCTTCCACTCCCGGCTTTCTCCGGACATCGGAATCACGCTGGTTTGCGATGAGCCCATGGACGGTTTGGAGGACCGCCTTGCCAAAGTGTTCCCGAACCGGGGAATCACCGATTTGTCCCAACCGGCGCTGCTCGCCACTTTGATGATTCAAAACTAAATCATGCAAATCACCGAGCGAAAGATTGACGACTTCAAGAGCGATCGCAAGGACATCGCCCCCCCGCTGCCTGTAGTTCTGCGCCTGGTCCCCCTGCTTTTCTATTGCTCCATTGCGGTGGCAGTCATACTAAGTTCCGTTTTTGCCATCCAGTTCCAGATGGCCGTGCAGAAACGGGACAGCCACAAGGCCTCGACCGATTCGCTGAGTTCACAAACCCAGGATGCCAGGAACGAACGGGCTGCCTTGGAGTCGCAGATCAAAAAAGCCACCGACACCCAGAGCTGGGTGGCCAGCTCCCGCCCGCTCCAGCCTCTCTTGGTGGAAATCACCAGAAGCATGGGCCCACGATCCTCGATCGTCGATCTTCGCCTCGACAGGGAGACCGACAATCCCTCGCAGATCAAAATGGGCCTGAGAATGAACGCAGACAGCACGAAGCAATTGGATTTGACCGTCGAAAAAATTGCCGGGCTTAACTACCGGGCCTTCTCCCCCACCCAGACATTGGGCCGCGGGGAACTCGACTACAAGGCCACCCTGGTGCACCAGGATCCGCTCCGCCAGCAAAACGAGGAGGCACAACAATGAACAACAAACACATCGCCTGCGGGATCGTGGCTCTGTTCATCGTCGTGCTCGTCCAGCTTACTCTCTGGGTCCAAGGCCATCGCACGACGGTGCAGAATGAGGCCAGTGCCGCCCAGCAGGCCGAAGCGGATGTCAATGCGCAACTGACCCAGGAACGCTCCCAACTCGGAGAACTCCGCAGGCAATCGGCGGACCTAATCGAATTCCTGAAGATCTGGCAGCCCTATTTCACGACGATTGACAATCCCCAGAGCGCCGAGGTCAACCTCTCGATGCGGATCAAGGATGCCAATCTGGTCAATCTGGCCCAAAGGTTCGAGCAGACGCCCGTGAAGGGAAACGTCTCGATTCCGAACACGATGCGCGCCTATCTGACATTTGAGGATGACTATGCCCGCCTGATGAACTGGCTGGGAGATCTGGAAGTCAAAATGCCTACGATAAGGACAAGCAGCATCCGGCTTTCCAAGGGCACAAGGGCAAACGACCTGAGAATGGAGGTCGTTTTAGAGCAACCCCTGTTAAAGCAATGAATACGAGACGGATTTTAGAAAAAGCGGAAACCGGAAATGGGAAACCGGAAAGTAAAAAATCCTGCGCTCCGCGCGGCACTCGGGCGCTTGCGCCCACGCTTTCCGGTCTCCGCTTTCCGCTTTCCGCTTTTCTTTTTCTCTGCCCTCTGCTTCTCCGCGCATCGAGCGATTCCTCACTCTTTCCAGACGGCCGTCAGCGCACGGAGCTCCGTCCCTCCGAGCGGAATCCCTTTGCCCAGCAGATTACGCCGGAAGCAGCGCCCGCCACCACACAGGAAGGGGCGACCGAGGAGGCTCGGTTGCGCAGAATTCTCCGCGCGATAAAAATCGGTGGGGTATCGGGAACCGCCGGACACAAGCAGGTCCTCCTCGGTTCGTTGATCCTCAAGCCTGGAACCATTCTTCCGCCGATTCTGAAAAACCAGTTCGAATCGCTGCGGGTCCTTTCCGTGGATGACACTTCGGTGGTACTGGCGTTTGTCGAGAGGGACCCTTCGGTCGAGTCCCGCCAGATCGTCCTTCCCTACCGAATCCGACCCGAAGTCACGCAGGTGATGTATGGGGAGGCGTTCGAGGAACTCACAAAGGTTGGGCCAAGCGGGAAGATTGAAGCCCCGCCGCTCACGCTCCAGGGCGCGGACGATCTCCTCAAAGGCAGCCGGGAAGCAGAACTCAGAAACATGGCGGATCGCGATGTCCAGTTGATGGGGGTGATCACCAATGCCGAAAAATCCACAAAAGGCAAGTAGCCGCCCGTTTCCGCAACTCTCCGCGCGGGCGGGCTTCACGTTTGTCGAGCTGGTAGTCGCCATGTCCATCGGCGCAACGGTCATCATGGTCGCGGTCCTCGCCTATGGGGCGATTGCGAGAAACGGCCCTTCGCGACGCCAGTCCAATATCACCCTCACGAACGCGGTGGCTTTTTACGGCACAGCCAACAGCCTCATCGCCGTGAGTGAGGCCCCGAGCTTTGCCGCGGCGGCAATGGCCGAAAGCATGCGGGAGAGGCTCATAAGCGACATCGCCTCCGCAAGCGCCGTGTGCTGCCTCGGCCGCAACAAGCCGAACCCCTCCGGCCTCCGAGTCACCAACATCGCGCTGTCCACAAATCTTGCTGTCAGCGGCATGGTCACCCCGGAAAATTTCCGCACGAACCTGATTGAGCCGATTCAGAACGCTTACGTGGCCTACAGGGGAGCGACAACAAACAGCACGAACCTGTCGATGTACATTCTGGGTTACTCTGGGAATACCACCAATGTTCTTGTCAAAGCGATTTACGAAACCGATCTGGTGAGCCTCACTACCCCGCCCGGTGTTTACGCGTCCGTCAGACGTTATGTCGGCCCCATGATGACCGATTACTATCACGTGTTTTACCCCGGCCAGGCAAACAACTTCAGCCCTTTGGCCGCCTTCTTCGACCAGTCCTCCCTGGGCTCCAGCGGAACGCCATCCATCGACCGCTACCGGCAGGCCGCCGGAAGGCCGTTTTATTTCGTCTGGTGGCCGGATCCTGCCAGAAAAAACCTGGCGTCGAGCTATGGGCCCGAGTCGCTCACTAATTCCGACCCCCGCTGGGACTACTCGGGAATGGACGGAGCAACCTCCTTCTTCTTTGTCATCCCGGCATTCCCCCCGCTATGAAAAAACCGCCTCTATTTTTCAGAGGGCTCGAGGGAACGATCATGATTTTCTCCCTGGTCATCATCCTCGGGGGCACGCTCGTGCTGGCAGGTTGGGCTCAGATGATGGCGACGCGGGCCACTTATGCGACGATGACCGAGGAAGGGCAGAAGCGCCGCATCGCCCTCGCCAACGGGCGGGCTCTCGCCCGCCAGTATGTCCTGAACCAGATGCCGTCGGGGAACATCGCTTATTTCACCACCAACTTGACCAACGGGTGGGGCGGGTTCCAAATCAATGGAGCCTCAAACCTGTGGACGAATGCGAATATTTCCGTCGGCAACCCTTTCAATCCATTCTGCGATACGACGTTTGTGATTACGAATGTGGGGCATATTTCCAACAGCGTCGAAACCTACAGCTGGACGTTTCTCATACGGAGCCGGAACCCCCTGCTCGCCGGTTTTCCGCTCACGGTTCAGGCTCCTGCAAGCACGAATCTGACCTGGGCGTCAAGCAACTCGAATAAGATCTATTGGGACAACCTGATGGAGTTTTCAAACGCCCCTAATATCCCTTTCACTTCCGGCACCACGGCTTCAGGCACAGGGTCAACCAATAGCTACATTGGTTTCTTTGCCTCGCCGATGAGCACGAACTATACCTCCACGGACCTCAGCCCGATCTACCCCACAAACACGTTCTCCACAAACACCGCTGTTTTCAGCCCTCCCGCCATCACAAACGGCACGAACACCAACTTAATCACAAGGTATTTCAACGGAGGGGCGGTAGCTGCCAGCCTCACTTCCACGCAGCTCGACACCATCCTGCGATATGTGGTCCCGAACTTCATCACGAACATCTTTACGTTCACAAACCTTGTCACAAACATGTTCATCACCACGAATACGTCGATCACCACAAATACGGCAGTGCTTACAACCGGCACGAATTGGAACGCCCAGCACACGAAGATCACTGGCTACACCTACACCACCAACTACACCTACGTCACCAACACCTCCACCGTCACCAACCACGCCACCAACACGTATGTCGACTGCTACACGAACTCCTCGGCTACCAACGTGACAATCGTCGGATCCACGAACACGAATGCCCTCCACATCATCGTCCCTTCCTCAAATACAAACCTCACCAGCATTACCCTCAGCGGCACAAACAATACGCGAAAAGTCTACGTCAACCATGCCGGCGGAGGCCTGATACTTCAAACGGCCACCATCAACGAGAACTATATCTGGTGGCTGGGAATGTCGGTCTACGGTTCGGGTTCGCACTTTACCGTCCTGGCCCCCACTAACGCCAAGAGCCTGACGCTTCAAGGCGGGATCAGGACAGACCGGAATGTCGACCTGAACCAAGGAAATATAATTCTCAACCCCAGTTCCTCCCCTGCGATTAGCGGGACAAACACCGCGCCTGTGGAGATCATCTCCGACCGGATCATGTGGCTTGAGGAGCAAAGAACCCCATGAAGCTCCCGATCCACTATTCCAGGATTCCCGCCTACTCTCTCATCGAGGTTTTGATCGCCTCGGGAATCCTGCTCACAGGTATTGCCGCCGTGGCCATGATGGCACACACGATGTTTCTGCAGGAGGAATCCAATGGTCGGATCACCCGTGCACTCAACCTCCAGGAACAGGCGGCAACGCTATGGCAACTCGGCCTTTCCTCCGACACTATCACCAATATCCTCCCGGAAAGATGCCTGTCGACAAATCCTCCCGGGGCCGACGCGGTCTCGCTCTCCTTCACGACAAATGCCAACATCACCAACCTGGGAACAGGCATCGTCGAGTCGGCGAATCTAAGCGTCGTTTTTCATTCCGCCACGGCTGCAAACGGCACGCTGGTCTATCAAACGAATGTCGTCACCGTCGTGCGGCCCTCCACACGATGACCGTTTATTCCAGCCGCACCCGTGGATCTACGACGGCGTAGAGGATATCCGAAAACAGGTTCCCAAGAAGCACGAGGGCAGCCACGATAAAGTTCAGCGCGACCAGCGTCGGGTAGTCCCGCTCCAGGACCGCTTCGTAGCCCAGTCGCCCCATGCCGGGATACGCAAAAATTGTCTCCACGATCACGGCCCCGCCAATCAGCGCTGGCAGGAGAGAGCCGATGCCGGTGATGAGAGGCCGGATGGAATTTCTCAAAGCGTGCTTGTAAAAAACCACATCCTCCTCGAGCCCCTTGGCTCTGGCCGTGCGAATGAAATCCTCGCGGAGCGTCTCGAGCATGCTCGCCCGGATGTAGCGGGACTGGACGGCAATGCCGCCGAGCGAGAGCACGACGGCCGGGAGCGCGATGTGCCAGATGCGATCGAGCCCGGCGGCCAGAAAGTTCGGAAACTCAATCCCGTACGACTGGGTGCCAAGCACGGGCACCGACGTGAATTTCACCAGGCCGATGATCGCCATGTTGGCAATCCAGAAGGTCGGGACCGCAATGAAGACAAACGCCAGCAGGGACACCCAAAAATCCGGCGGCTTCCCGGCATGCCGCGCGCAGTAAATCCCGAGCAGCAAACCGAACGTCAGCGAGAGGAGAATCGAGGCGATGTTCAATGTGATCGTCGCCGGTAGCCGCTCGAGAATTTTCTGGAGGACCGGACGGTCGTCCTTGATGCTTTTCAGGCGTCCGCTGAAAAGATCCCGCATGTTCAGGCAGTATTGTTTGTAGAGCGGTTGGTCGAGGTGGAACTTCTTGCGGAACATCTCCTTCACCTGCGGCGTGATCTTGGGGTTCAACTCACCCCACGGATAAGGGCTTCCCGGGGCCAGGGTAATCATAAAAAAGGAAATAAGGCTGATCCCGAAGAGCAGGATGATGCTGATCAAAAGACGCCGGACAACGAAATGAAGCACGCGGGGATACTGGAATCATCCGCCGGAAAGCGCAAGGATGTCCTGAAGCGTCCGGGCATCGTCTTCGAGAGCCTTGGGATCGTCGCCGCGCACAAACTCGAGCAGTAGATCGACGTCTTTTGAGCCGTCCTTCAACTCCGCAACGTATGCCTCCCAACGCTCACGCCCGTCGGCCAGCGGATGGCGTTGGGCGGGACCAGGCCACCAGTGGAACACATGGAGGTGGTGGAGCCGCGGCATCATCGCCCGGAGGCTAGCAAGACATTCCTGCGGCGATTTACCGTGCGGAGCCTGCCAAAGGCTCCGGATAAACGGATGCTCCGTTTCGGCAAGCAGGGACAGCGCGGACTCCGTGGTATCCGTGAGGGTGTTGTCATGAAATTCGTAGCAGATGGAAATTCCTTTCGCCCCGGCGAGATCGGCACAGCGCAGAGCATCCTCAACAACTGCCTGCCGTCCGGCATTGTCGGTCTCCGCCGATCCGCGCTTGCCCGCCCAGACTCGGATGGCCGGAGCTCCCAGCGCTTCCGCAGTTGCCACGACGTCCTCGAAGGGAGCACCCCCCGGGGTGGCGAGCCGGTGATAGGAACCGTAGGCGGTGATTGAAAGCCCGGCTGCGCGCGTCATCTCTCCCACGCTCCCGGCGATTGCCGCGTCGCCAGGAGGGACATGGATATCCCCTCCCCACTCGATTGCCCGCAACCCCGACCTCACGCAAAGGTCCACGATGCTCTCCGGAGAAAGCTGGCGGAAGCTGACAGAAACAAGTCCGGGCTTCATGCCATTTTTGCCAGCATGGATTGCGTGACCCGGTAGCGGAGCGGCGAGGAACCGACAAAACGCCTGAGCTCGTCGGCCATCCAGCTTCCCATCCTCTCGCATTCCCCCTGCATGCTTCCGGCAATGTGGGGAGTCAGCACCACATTGGGAAGCGACCTCAATGGGGAATCCGATGCTGGAGGCTCGGGAAAAGTCACGTCCAGAACCGCGGAGAGATCCGGCCGGCCGCGCAGAACCCCAATCATCTCGTCTTCGGCAATGACTGCACCGCGCGAAGTGTTGATCAGTGTGGCACCGGGCCTCATCGAAGCGATCAGGGTCCCTGTAATCATCCGCTCGGTTTCCGGAATCCATGGAGTATGGATGCTGATCACGTCGCACTCCCGGAAAAGCTCCTCAAGTGAAACCAGGCTCACCTGTAATTCGGCCGCTTGATCCTCGGGGAGAAACGGATCATAGGCCAGCAGCGTCAAATCCAGTGCCTGGAGCATGCGGGTGGTGGCGCGTCCGACAGCCCCGAGAGATACCAAGCCAACTTTCGAGTGGTAGCAGCCGGGGATTGAAATGTCGCTGCTCGCAGCAGCCCCCTCGCGCATCATCCTCGAAAAGTGCCAGAAGCGCTTCAGACTGAGCAGAATCGTGCCGAACGAATACTCAGCGACCGGGATCCCGTTTGCCGCCCACGCACTGCACACGATAATGTCCCGCTTCCAAGCCGCTTCCGTCACGAACCCTTTCACGCTCCCGGCCGCATAAAAGACCGCCTTCAGGGCAGGAGCTGCTTCCAAAAACTCTGGAGTGAGCACGGGCATGCCCCAGGTGCTAACGATAACGTCGGCTTGGGAAAGTGCCTCGCCTGCCTCCTTCCAGTTCGCGGGGTCCAGAACAGGCCATGGTCGCTCCACCGAGCGGGAAATCTCACTCAGGACCGTGGAAGGGAAAACATGCGCCTCCAGATTCGGAGGACAGAGAACAAGTGCTCGGCAAGCCATTGGCCTCGTTTCTAGCGGACCCGGGATTTGCAACCAATGCTTTTTTTATTCCGCCGTTATGTCACAAAAACCGGGTGGAGCATACACCAGCCATTTTGATCCGCAGGCGGGCCTGGGGGGATACAAGCTGGATTGTCACCTGGTTGACTCTCGGGCAAGGGAAGGTCGCCACCATTGCCCGCGGGGCCAGGCGGCCTGCCAGTCCGTTTTCCGGCAAGCTCGACCTCTTTTACATCGGAGAAATCTCGTTCGTTATCTCACAGAAATCCTCCCTCCATACCCTCCGGGAGGTCTGGATCCACGAGCCGTTCGATGCGTCCAGCCTCTCGGGACCGAATCTCTTTTTGTGCTGCTACTTTGCGGAACTCGCGGATCTGGTGACGGAACCAGGAGCACCGGTTTCCGGAATATTTGATCTCCTCAGCCGGGCGCTGGCACACCTAAGAACCAACGCCGCCTCCGTTCGTGCCCTCGATTT
>CAZSDC010000037.1:0-21863 GCA_964605515.1 uncultured Chthoniobacter sp. | reverse complement strand
GCAAATGGGGCCAGCGCGACATGATCCGGCAATGCTCGTGGAGCGAAATCGGCCGCATCATCACCGATCGCGGACCCGTCGGATGGAAGCCGCCGGTGCCCGCAGGCAAACTGGTCATGGCACGTCCTTCACTCCAGGATGATAGGGGTCGCGCCAAATTAAAATAATTGTCGGGCGCACGCACCACCCGCCTTCCTGCCCGGTTCACAAGCCGGATTCGGCGTTCATGGGAGAGCGGCTGCCAGACCCCCATCCGACAGCCGCTATTTACCCCCAAAATTTCATCAGGAATTCCGCCGCCGGCGCATGACCATGACCGTCGTCAGGCTGAAGGCCAGGAGCACCCAGGTCGCAGGCTCGGGGACGGCGGCGACCAGGAGATCGCCCGAGGCTTTGTCGAAGCTGAAGTCTTGGCCATTCGAAGAAGCTGTCCACAGGCTGCTTGTTCCGTTAAACGTCCATGTGCCTGTGTAGGCTCCGCCCGCGAAGGTGATGCCGGCGAAGTTGCCGGCCGGAGAAACCAAGGCACCGCCCAATGCTCCCTTAAAGAGACCGTAGGTCGTGTTTGCGATCGAGCTCGTCATTGTCAGCGTCAGAGTTCCGTTGTATGTCAGCAAACCCGTGACATTGACCGCGTCGTATGTCGTCCCGCGGCCGGTCGCGTCAACGATCTCCATGGTCGTCGTGCTCGTGCCATTAAGCGTCAATGTGCTGCCGAAGGTCAGGAGGCCCGGGCTGTTTCCGGGGCTGAGGTTGCCGTTGACCGTTGTCGCGCCGCCGATCGTGCCGTTGCCGCCGAGGGTGGCTCCGGAGGAAACATTGACCGTGCTGCCAGAGGCAGTGCTTCCGTTCACGAGCAACGTGCCCGTGGATACCGTGGTCGCTCCGGTGTAGGAGTTGTTGCCAGTGAGCGTCAGGGTGTTGGCCCCAAGCTTCACCAAGCCCCTGGTGGATACAGGCACATTCGAGGTGTAGGTGAAATTGCCGTTCGTGGTGTCGATGCCAACGTTGGAAGTGGCGTTGTTGGTCACATTTGTGAGTGATCCCGCGAACAGCAAATCGACGTTGGTGGAGGTATAGGCATTCGCACCCGATACACCAAGGCCGAGGGTGGCTCCGGCAGCGACATTGACGGTCCCGCTGGAAGGCTGGGCGGCGGTGTTCAAGAAGGTCAGCGTGCCATTGCTGACGGTTGTGCCGCCGGTGTAGGTGTTGGTGCCGGAGAGGATCCATTGGCCGGCGCCGGCTTTGGTGAGGGCGATCTTCCCGGTCACAGCGGTGTTGTCCACGATGGCTCCCTGGATCACGTTCGCGCCGGCATTGGCACCGCCGAGGGTGAGCGTGCGGTTGGCGGTCGCAGATACGAAGGCGGCGACGTTGAAGGCCGCCCCGGTAAAGGTCAGGTTGCCGGTGCCGTTGTTCTGCACCGTTGCACCGCCAGTGGTGTTGTTCGCGCTGGAAGCAATCATGATCGTGCGGTTGCTCGACGAGTCGGCCGAGCCGACGTAGTTGAGGGTGGCGTTGGTGCCAGTGGCGTTGGTGAAACCGATGGTTGATGTGCCGTTGACGCTTGTGGCATTGCCGTAGCCCAGGCTGCTGGCGGTGCCGAAATCCCTGAGCGTTGTAACATTGAGTGTGCCGTTCGAGCCGATTGTCGTCTGTCCGGTGTAGGTGCTGGTGCTGTTGGAGAGTTGCCAGATAATCCCGTTGCTGCCGGAAACAGTCACCCCGCCGGTGTTGCCGATTGCGCCTTGAATTTCATTGACGCCAGCGGTGCTGTTGCCACCGAGGGTGAGCGTTTTGCCGGCGACGTTGACATTAAAAGCACCGGTCAGGACAAGCGTGCCACCACCGTTGTTATTAATAGCGGCGGTCCCACTGTTCCAGTTAACCGTACGATTGGAGGTGCTGCTCCCGCTGCCGATATAGTTCATGTTCGTCCCGGAGTTGGTGAAGCCGTTTCCCAGATTGATCACGCTGCCTGCACCCAGGCTGCTGGCTACTCCGCTATCGGCAAGGCTCGTAAAATACAACGTGCCGAGGCCATTGATGTGATCAATGGTAAACGCCCCCGTGAACGTGCTGGTGCCATTCATCGTGAGACTGTTGACGCCGAGGTAGGTCACACCCAGCGTGCCATTGCCATTGCCGGTGTTGCCGATGTTCGAAACGGTCATGTTCCCCGATGAGGTGGTGTCGATCCCGATGTTGGAACCTGCCAGAAAACCGCCAGAGCTCCCGCCCAAATTCGTCAGCAGCGTGCCCAATTCAGTCACGTTGGCGACCCTGACA
Source organism: uncultured Chthoniobacter sp. (assembly GCA_964605515.1). GTDB lineage: Bacteria > Verrucomicrobiota > Verrucomicrobiia > Chthoniobacterales > Terrimicrobiaceae > QYQL01. The sequence goes on along the minus strand of CAZSDC010000037.1, from coordinate 19,571 downwards.
GCCAAGGTTGCTCCCGAGGCGACTGTGATGTTGCTTGAGGTCCAGCTTGCGGTGTTGCCCCCGTAGAGCGCCAGCCTGGCGATGTCCAGGGTGCCGCTGTTGACCGTGGTCGTTCCGGTGTAGGACGTGCTGTTGTTGGTGACAATAATCATGCCGTTTTGGCCACCGGAGCCTGCAATGATACCGAAATTGCCGTTGCTGCTGATCGTTCCGTTATAGGTCGTAGAGACGCCGGAGCCCGTAGATTGGTTGAGGGTCAGGTCGTGGTTCAGGACGAGATTCTGGGTGACGGTCGGGGTGCCGTTCTGGGTGGAGATGATCAAGGCATTTCCCGTGGATCCACCCCTCACCACGATGGAGTTGGTGATGATTCCTTGCGTCAAGCTCAAGGTGGCGTTGTTGCTGCCGCTCGTGTCGCCAAGGTAGATGGTCCCATTGCCCCAAATGGCGCTGCCGGTATTGGCCACCGTGCCGGAGTTGACGTAGATATTGCCGTTGAAGGCGGTGTTGTTCCCGTTCAGACTTACGTTACTGGTCCCGCCGACGAAACCGTTGCCGCCGATACTGAGGTTGCCGCTGCCGGAGAGCGCGCCGAGGATTAACTTTCCGGAACCAGAGCCTAACGCGTTGACAGTCAGGTTGTTGTTCAATGTGATGTTGCCGGTGGTATGGGTTAGGGCTCCCGTCAAACCGGTAATGGCCAAGGTCCCATTGGATCCGGCCCGCACCGTGATGGCATTGGTGAGGACCTGAGAGGCCCCAGTGAGAGCCAAGGTCGCATTGTTGCTGCCCGTCGTGTCGCCGAGCAGGATCGTGCCGTTGCCGAAGCCTGCGCCGATACCGGTTGTAGCGGTGCCGGAGTTGACGATGAGCCCGCCGGTGTAGGTGTTGTTTACGCTGAAAGTCGCCGTGCCGGCGAAGACCCCGCCGTTGGTCGCGTTGCCGCCAGCAGTGCCGAGCGTGATGCCGCCGTTGCCGCCGCCCCAAACGCCCCCGGCGGTGAAGCTGCCATTTCCCGTGATCGTGGCAGTATTCGCGCCGTTCGTGACCGCGCCGAGTGTGAGCAATGTCGTGCCGCCGACGGACGGTTTGGTGATGTTGAAAGTGGTGTTGCCGGTGAGCGTCGTCGTCCCATTGAAGGTCACGCTCGCCGTGCCGCTGTTCACGTTGCCGCCGGAAACGTTAAGCGTATTGGCACCGATGCTCAATGTGCCGAGTTTGTAGTCCACGCCTGCGGTCCCCAATTTGGTTTCCGAGACGATCGTCGTGTTGCCACCCACAATCACGTTGCGGCCGCTGTAGTTCACGCCGGTTGCGGAGTTGAAATCCAGCGTGGTGCCGTCGTTCAGGGTCAGATTTCCTGAACCCAGCGCGGTATTGGCAGAGGAACTTGCATAGATCATGCCGGAGTTGAGGGTGATGGCACCCGTGAAGGTATTCGTGCCGTTGAGGGTCAGAGTTCCAGCGTCATTTTTGGTGAGGGCGAGAGTGCCGACCGTACCGCCGTTGCTTATAATGCCTGAGAGCGTGGTGTTGCCGGTGCCGCCGACTGTGAGCGTGTAGGCGGTCGAGTTGCCGGAGTTGGTGATCGTGCCGCCGACCGTCAGCGCGTTTGTGGAGTTGTTCGTCCAGGACTGGTTCCCCCCGATCGCGAACTTGGTGCCGTTGGTGGTGACCGCGCCAGAGCCGCTGTCCATCTGGATGCCGACGCCCGTGCTGCCGGTGGCGTTGGCGCTGAGGGTGATCGTGCTAGTTCCTGAGCCGAAGGTGACGCCGCCGGTTTGGGTGCCGGCGAAATGGAGTTCTCCGATCGTCATGTTCCCGTTAGCCGTCGGAGCGATCGAGAACGTGACATTGCCCCACTGCGCGATATCGTTGGTTCAGGGAACCGTGGTGTTTCCGCTCCAGTTCGAGTTTGTGCCGGTCAGGTTGCCGGCACCGCTCGATGCCACCCAGTCATACGTGGCCGCGTGTGCGGAGGATATGGCAAGAAGCGCGGCGGCGAGGCAAACGAGAATCTGCCATGAGAAAAAGACCGGCGGGGTGATGATTGTTTTTTCTGAGGTTTTCATGCTGTTACAGAGGGTTTCGGCTGGTGTTGCGGGGGAGTTAAGAGAAATGGAGTTATCAGCTATGTTAATTCTCTCGTTAAAATGACCCCTTTTCAATCCCGAAGAACGCAAATCGATTTACGTTCCTCGGAAATTTTATATATTCAATCGTAAGTTCATGATATAAAGCACGATACAAATTCATGCGGGCGGCGTGCCCAAGGCTGTCACGATAAGTGGCATAGGCATCGTTCTCATGCCTTGAGATTGGTTCAAATTGCGGCAAGGCCTCGAAGTCAACGCCAAGCCGGCGAGAGGAAGGCCTCGAAGTCAGCAAAAAGCAACGGTGGATGAAGCGAGTCGGGCTCGCAACCTCGGACCGTCGAAGAGCCAAACGGCCAGGTGAGCTTTGGAGTTGGGACTTTGTGGCGGACCAGACAAGAAAACGGGAGCAAGTTCCGGATCCTGACGCTGCTGGACGAGCACACCAGGGAATGCGTGGGCACACACGCGGCATGGTAACCGCAGAGCTTCAGTTTTGAAGTGTCCCGCTTGCGGGGTCAGGTCAACCCTCACTCTTCGTCTTGCTAAACACAGTTTTTTGCGGATGAATCCATAACCCCCTCACCTGAACTGCTAAGACGTTCGATATTCTCGAAAAAGTGAAACCCGGACGCCGAAATCTTCATAATATACGATCTGCTTGACGGGCCATACTAGCATGTGGTAAAGCGAGCCCATGCCGACAGTTTTGCGCATCGGATCCTTCCATTTTTCTCGCAAGCAACCGGGGCGTAAGATCGCATGACCTGCGACAGATCGAACGTTTCTTTTTTGGAAATCAATAAGAACTCAAAAAGGCGTATTATGGACACCATATTCGCTGATTCGCTCCGCTCCCGACATCCATCGTGCTGACACCTGACGTTGAATCTCTATGAAATACCTAACCCTGTTTATATTTTTCACGCTCATCAATATAACATTCTCGGCTGAGAATGGCGGAATTATTGTCTCCGTTGATTACGATCAGGCTCATGGAAACGAAAAGGCAAAAATCTATGAAATTCCCAGTGGAAATTCGTTGAATGTTGCCATCGATGATTTTCAATGGAATATCCCGGCGAAACTCAAAGATAAACAACCGAATTCCATGCAATTTATTGTTGCTGATACCGGCATGTTTGCATGTGCCTATTCTGGTCAAAGATCGCTCACCTTAAATCATGAAAATCTCTTAGATAATAAGGGGTTGAAATCGTTTGTTGGATTTAACACTGGGCAGAGATTGGTTTTGGCCATTGGTTACATGGAGAACAAGAACTTCTACCCATATTGGGCGGGAATGATTGATGTGAAACCAAAAAGCTCCGCCCAGCAAGGCGATGCAGCAGGGACGGCTGCTAAAGCTGATTCTGCCCTGCCAACATCAAAGCCGGCGGCGCGGTGATTTTTAGCGGGCGCTCTTCTCCTCCGGAATATACTGGTTTTCCATGAGCGCATTCACAGTGGTTGCCGGGGACTTCGGTGCGCGGGCAGGCATTCTGAAAACCCGGCGCGGGGAGATCCGGACTCCGGTCTTCATGCCGGTGGGGACGCAGGCCACCGTGAAGGCGATGAGTCCCGACGAGCTGCGGTCGGTCGATGCGCAGGTCATTCTGGGAAACACCTACCATCTTCACGTCCGGCCTGGTGAAAAGCTGATTGCTGAGCTCGGCGGGCTGCACCGGTTTATGTCCTGGGACCGCCCGATCCTGACTGACAGCGGCGGGTTTCAGGTGTTTTCTCTGGCACGGCTGAGAAAGATCACCGAGGAGGGCGTCCAATTTCAAAACCACCTCGACGGGACGCCGACCTTCATCGGGCCTGAGACCTCGATGGAGATCCAGCGGGATCTTGGGTCGGATATTGTCATGGCCTTTGATGAATGCCCGCCGCATCCCTGCACGCACGAGGCTGCCGCGAAGAGCCTGGACCTCACGCTTCGGTGGGCGCGCCGCTGCAAGGACTGGTGGTCGTCACAACCCGCCGGTTTGCGTCCTCTAGTCTTCGGGATCACGCAGGGATCGGGCTATGCAGACCTCAGGGAAAAAAGTGCGCGGGCGCTCGTGGAGATCGGCTTCGACGGATATGCGATCGGCGGAGTGAGTGTCGGTGAGCCCGAGGAGGAGATGTTTCGCGCCATCGAGAGCGCCGTGCCCTTCCTCCCCGCCGATCATGCGCGGTATGCCATGGGGCTTGGAACACCGCCTCAGATCATCGAAATGATCGCGCGAGGGGTGGACATGTTCGATTGCGTCCTGCCGACCCGCCTTGCAAGAAATGGAACCGCCTTCACGGAACGGGGAACGATTAATTTGAAAAATGCGCCGTATGCCGCCGATCCCGCCCCGATCGAAGAACTCTGCGCCTGCCATACCTGTCGCAATTTCTCCCGGGCCTACCTCCGGCACCTGGTCAAGGCGCAGGAGATCCTCGGGCTGCGGCTCATCACTATTCACAACCTGCATTTTTATCTGAACCTTGCGGCGCGGGCGCGCGGGCACATTGTTGCGGGGACGTTCCAGGAATTCCGGAGGGAGTTCGTGGCGGGCTACGTGCCCAGCGGAGGCGGGGAGTGATTGTTTCCGACGAACAAAAGCGAGGCGCCGTCGATCTCGCCGCCAGCCTTCGGGCGATAAAAATGTTTTCTGAATTTGTGAAAACCCCTTAAATCTCATCATTGCCATGACTCCTTACGAATCCGCCCGCGAACGCTTTGCCGCCTGGGGCGTCGATACCGACGCCGCCCTCGACACTCTTGCCACCACCCCGATCTCCCTGCACTGCTGGCAGGGCGACGATGTGGCAGGCTTCGAAAACTCCTCCGGCAACGCCGGCTCCGGTTGTGTCGCCACCGGGAACTATCCCGGTAAAGCGAGAAATTTTGCCGAGCTCACCAGCGACCTCGACGAAGTGGCCGCCCTGGTCCCTGGTATGCTCCGGCTGAATCTCCACGCCAGCTATGCCACAGATAACCCCGGCAAAGCCGACCGCGACGCGCTCACAATCGACCACTTTCGCTCGTGGCTCGACTGGGCCAAGGACAGGGGCTGGGGAATCGATTTCAACCCGACCTGCTTCGGACACCCGCTCGCCGCGGACGGCTTCACGCTATCCCACCGCGACCCGGCCGTGCGCAGCTTCTGGATCGCCCACTGCATTGCCAGTCGGCAAATCGCTGCTGCGTTTGGTGCCGCCTTGGATAACCCGGTTGTCACGAACATCTGGATTCCCGATGGCACGAAAGATCGTCCTGCCGACCGCCTCGGTCCGCGCCAGCGTCTGGCGGATTCCCTGGATTCGATCTTCGCTGCTGATCTCGGAGCCGCGGCCGCCTTCAACATTGACGCCGTGGAAAGCAAGCTCTTTGGCATCGGTGTCGAGAGCTACACCGTCGGCTCCCACGAGTTCTACCTCGGCTACGCTTCCCGCAAGGAGATCGCACTCTGCCTCGACGCCGGACATTTTCATCCGACCGAATCCGTTGCCGATAAAGTCTCAGCCGTCCTGCTTCATGTGCCGCGCCTTCTGCTCCACGTCTCGCGCGGCGTCCGCTGGGACAGCGACCATGTCGTGATGCTTGATGATTCCACCCGCGAAATGCTCCACGAAGTCGTGGTTGGAGGATTCCTTCCCCGCACCCATGTGGGGCTTGATTTTTTCGATGCCTCGATCAACCGGATCGCCGCCTGGGTCATCGGCACCCGCAACACCCAAAAGGCGGTGCTGCTCGGTCTGCTTGCACCGCAGTCCCGCCTGATCGACGCAGAAAATGCTGGCGATGCCGCGCGGAGACTTTCGCTCTTCGAAGACTGGCGCAGCCTGCCTTGGGGAGCCGTCTGGGACGAACATTGCGTCCATCACAACCGTCCGCGCGACGGGGAGTGGATGGACGCCGTGGATGTTTACACAAAGAAAGTTCTCGCTGCGCGCGCGTCCGCCTGAGCGGACGATTCATAAGGCACCGACTTTTCATGAGGTCGGTGTCGTGATGCAGGGCCAACGATTTTAAAGTGATGGCATGACAATGTCCGGGCGGTCGTAGGGGTGGGATAACGGTCGGCGGAGGAATGATGCCCAGAGGACTGCTCAATGGGTGTTTAGGGAAAACGTAGACTTATGCTGTTGAGCGGGTGCCAGGGAAATCTTCGCGTCGGATTGCGTCCGACCAAGGCGGAGAAAAAATGAGCCGCCGCGAGTTGAGCGGATGACCGCTGTGGCCATACTGCCGGCGCTCCAGGCAATGTCTGCTTCAAAGCCGCCACGTGCACGCAATCCGTTGATCTTGCCCTCCGGCCACGCGGCGGGAAGGGCGGGGAGGGGGTGGATGACGGGGAGAGCCGCTCCTTCGGGGTCAGTCAGGGTCTCGTGGCTTTGAAGTAGCATTTCCGCGATGCCGGCGGTGCCGCCGAAATTCCCGTCGATCTGAAAAGGAGGATGGTCGTCAAAAAGATTCGGCAGCGTGGATTTTGCCAGAAGAGCCAGGCAGTTCTCGTGGGCCTTTTCGCCGTCGAGCAGACGTGCCCAGAAGTTGATAATCCACGCCCGGCTCCAGCCGGTATGGCCGCCGCCGTGCGTAAGGCGGGATGAGAGCGTTTGGCGCGCAGCCTCTGCCAGTTCAGGCGTCTGCACCGGTGAAATCTGGTCGCCGGGATGGAGGGCGAAGAGGTGTGAGATGTGGCGGTGGCCGGGTTCCACCTCCTCGTATTCCTCGGGCCATTCGAGCAATTGGCCGCGGCTGCCGATGGTGAGCGGAGGCAGCTTGCGGCGCGCGGATTCGATTTCGTTTTGGAACTCTGAATCGAAGCCGAGGATTTCTGCGGCCTGTCGCGTGCGTCGGAACAGCAGGTCGAGAATGGCGCTGTCCATGGCAGTGCCGCCGCAGAGCGTGCCAACCTCGCCGTTTGGAAGGCGGTAAACATTTTCCGGTGATGATGAGGGAAAAACGACCAGCCGCCCCTTGGCGTCGGGCACGAGATAATCGAGGAAGAACCGAGAGGCTTCCCGGAGGGTCGGCCACGCACGCTCCAGAAAAACGCGGTCGCCTGAGAAGGCGTAATGTTCCCAGAGATGGAGAGAGAGCCACGCTCCGCCCATCAGCCAGTAGGAGGCGCCCATGTTGCGGTCGGTCGGGCAGGAATCGGCCCAGATGTCGGTGTTGTGGTGGACGACGAAGCCGCGGCAGCCATACATTTTTTGCGCGGTGACGCTTCCGGTTTCCGCGAGGCGCTCAAGCATGTCGAAGAGAGGCGCGTGGCAATCGCCGAGCCCGCAGACTTCGGCGGGCCAATAGTTCATCTCCGTGTTGATATTGATCGTGTATTTTGCCCCCCAGGCCGGCCGGAAATCCTGGTTCCAGAGGCCCTGCAGGTGGGCGGGAAGACTGCCGGGACGGCTGGAGGCGATCAGGAGGTAGCGCCCGTAGTCAAAATAAAGTGCCAGCAAATCCGGATCGCTCCCTCCGTTTCGAACCTGCTCGATCCGTTGGTCCGTGGGTTGTGCCGCGCACGCATCGTTCTCCGGCCCAAGCTGGAGGCTCACGCGTTCGAAATACGGACGGTATTCCGCCAGATGGGTTTCAAACAGCGCGGGCCAGCCCTTTTCCAGCGAGGCAATAGCCCGATCCATGGCGACACGGTCCGGGTCGTCGTCCCTGAAGGATGTCGTCCCGGCAATAGTGACGAGAACAGCATCCGCCTTTTCCACGATCACCGTGTCACCGATGACTGTAACGGAGCCGCCTGTGGCCTGAACGGCGCAGGCTGCCGAGAACGCCATGCCGGGGGTTTTCCCGGAGAGGACCAGACCGCAGGAGCCAAACTTCCGGATGGTATCCAGATAGCGCGCGGCATAATTGTCCGGCTCTCCGCGATCGAGGCGGAGGCGGAAGGACAGCGCTCCGCCACGGCTGGCCGTCAGATGAATAGCCAACGCATTGTCCGGCGCGCTCGCCAGGCACTCGCGGCGGAAAACCGTGTCGTCGACCGTGTATTCCACGCCGGCCACAGCCGTGGAAAGATCAAGCCATCGGCGATAGGAGGACGGGCGCAGGTCGGTCAGGCCAATGCGCGTATCGGCGTTCGAAAGGGATTCCGCTGTGGCGATGGCAGGTGTCTCGTATTCGAAAAAGATCAACGCGTCAGCCAGCGGCTCGTAAAACCGCATGATGTCCGGGGTTCCCGCCATGGCATCCGCGGCGAGGGCATGGGCTTGCGCCAGTTGGCCTTCCCGGATCAAGCGGCGGATTTCCGGCAGTAACCGCAAGGTGTCCGGATTGTTGCGGTCACGGGGTCCACCGCTCCAGACGCTGTCCTCGTTCATTTGAATCCGTTCCTGCGCGACATTGCCGAAAATCATGGCGCCAAGTTTTCCGGCTCCAATGGGAAGGGCGCGGGTCCATTCGGAACCTGCGGGCTGATCATACCAAAGCTGGCGGGCGGGAAAAATCATAAGCTGGGAAAAAGCGGGTGCAATGCAGTCATACAAAAGGTCAGCGCGCCGGGAGAGAAAAACTTTCCTCCTTCATCTTCTCTGGGATTAGTCACGGTTGGGAGACGGTGATCCTTCCGATAACGGGATCTGTCCCGGTGCTCGAGGGTGTTGTGCCATTAGCGATGCCGCTGCCGGCAGCGGTAGCGGCGGCTTTCGGAGGGGGCAAACGAGGGGCGCGTGGCATCGTCTTCCTTGAGGAATTTTATGTAAAACTCGAGCGAGTTGAGAAGACCACCAAGGCAGAAATAATTCGGCGTCTGAGTGTAATCAAGTATCAAGTGGCCTCTGAAAAATGCCGCATTGGTGATCTGGCCGTGCGCCAAGTTCTTGCCGGTAACGAAATTGAACTCCGAACAGCAGCCCTAAGTGCTGAAAGTGAAGCCGGTCGTGCTTTCACGGTTTTTCGAGATGGGATGGAATGATCATCAAAAGCGCTTAACTCGGGATTTCAGTATCCACGAGAAGAACAATGTATATTAATATACTATATATAAAATAAATGAAATAGAAAGTTATCAAAAAATCACAGTTGACACAGAATAATATATACAATACCAATATCGTGCATGGTCAATTTGGAGCTTAAACGCGCGGAGCCGATACAGCATCAACTTACATGGTTGATCCGCAACAAGATTCTGAGCGGAGAAATGCCGGCGGGAATGCGGCTTCCACCCGGTTTGACGTGGGCCAAGCAACTGGGGACGAATTATTTTACGCTGCATTCCGCATTGCTTCCGTTGGTTAAGGAAGGCCTCATCGAGCGGCGTCCGCGCGCCGGCACTTTCGTAAGATCCAGGCATTCGGTCTCCAGGATGGTAATCGGCGTGTATTGCTGCCGTTCGTTTTGGAACATGCAGCACCACGGGTTTACGCGTGTGGTCTTGGATGCCTTGCGTCGTAAGCTTGAAGGGAAGGGACACCTCGCCCGCCTGTGGATCGATGAACGTCCCGAAGACGCGCAGTTCGAGCCGCTTCCGGAATTGGTCCAGGCAATTGGAAACAACGAGATTCAGGGGCTGGCCGTTGTTCTAGCCAATTCCAACGATATTGGATGGCTGAAGGAACTGCCCGTGCCCATATCTTTCCTCTCTGGCGCGAATCTTCCCAACAAGATCGACTTCGACCATATCCAGTTTATCGGACTCGCCCTCGACCGGCTTGTCGCTCAGGGGTGCCAGACCGTGGGCCTGATCTCCGGTGCCTGCCCGGGGCAATCCGAGCGGGGCTGGCAGCATCCGGGCAACCGCTTTTACGAGGACTATCTTGCGCTTTGCGCCGCGCGAGGGCTCGATCGCCGCAACGCCTGGATACGGTCGCCGCTGGAGGAATTGAAATCTCCAGAGCTTTTCGGGTATATCGAGTTTCAAAAGCTCTGGGAGCAGCCCGAGCGCCCCGAAGGGTTGATCGTTTACCCCGACGTGGTGGCGACGGGAGTCCTCAAGGCCCTCATGGATGTGGATCCCGTTTCGCGGCCCCGCTTGGCCATCCATCGCAACCGCGGGATGAACCTCGACTTCCCCCCGATCGCTGCAAACTGGATATATTTCGATCCAGAAGCGGTCGCCAACGGCCTCATCCATCAAATTTTCCGGCAGGCGGATGGCGAAGCCGCGCCGCATGTCATGATCCCTTATACCATCAGCGACCAGGAAGAACTGCCCTAGATTTCCAAACACTGAACCCTGTCATTCAGACCATGAATCCCTCCGCCGCAACAGCGACAGTTGAAGCGAGTTCCTTGCTTCCGGGCGTGCCCTTCCTTCACCGGAAGTGGAAGGGCGTTGTTACAATAATCCGATACTATTATGACCTCTAATAATCCAAACCCGATAACAACGGCAATTTCTGTGGCGGAACACGGAAAACCAACCCGCCATAGCATCATCCCGCAGGGAAAGTCGAATGTTTGGCCGGGAAGGCACCGAGAGCGATTCGCAGCGACGCGCTTCATTGGGGTTGCCGGGCTGAAATCGGCGGCAGCGATCTTGCTTCTGACATCCGGTCTTTTGCCCCTTCGGGCGGAACCTTCAAACGTTCTTGAAAACGGAGGGTTTGAGGAATGGGATGCGAACTATCAGCCTCCGAAACTCCCGCCGCAATTCGCCAATATGGTTCCCCGGACGGTCGGCAATCTCGAGCCCACGGGCTGGACGATCCGGGCTCATGCACCTTATGAAAACGAGAAGGGAGACAATCCGGATTTTCCCATCACCGTCACGATTTCGCGGGATGATAAAGTCAAGCACAGCGGTGCCTTCTCCGCTAAGATCACGAATGAAGCCTTCACGGATATCGCGAGCATTGGCTACGGGCCGTTCCAGGTTTCGCCCAACCAAACCTACACCTTCAAGGCGTGGCTCAAGATGGAGGATGTGAGCCCGAATCCGAAACCGGGCGACGGTGTCGGGGTCAGTTTTTGGTTCGCCGAGTCTCCTGTTTCCACCGGTGCCAAGGAGGTGACGCGAACGTCGCGACAGCCTGAACCGAACAAGGGCACCGGCGACTGGCAGGAGTTCGATTACACGATCACAACGAAAGACAGCACGCTTTTCCTGACCATATACGCCCAGCTCCGCCGCGCGAGCGGGACGGTTTGGTTCGATGACTTTGAACTGGTCCCCGTCGATAAAAAATGAGACCGGGCCGTATGATTTTGAACCATTATGAATTCTGAATTATGACTAGACCTCTCCTCATCGCGGCGCTGGCGGCCGTTCTTTCACTGAACATGGCGTGTGCTGAACCATATTCTCCGCCGCCCAACGATCCTTTCCAACCGCTGATCGAGGATATTGACAAGAATGTGGCGCCGGTCACCACGCCCGCGAACGCTGTCATCATCAAGGGAAACAAGGGGGAGACGATAAAAGCCATCACCGGCGGGAGCGAGGTGGTCAAGGACGTCAAATACTTCATGCCTCCGGACGGAGAACCGCTCAAGAACAATGTCCGTATCAGCCACGTCACCTTCAAGTCGGCCCCTGTTTACAAGGATGGGGAATATCACGACGACACGATTGTCTATGCCATGATTGCAATGCCTGCGAATGCAGCGCCGGGCGACAAATTGCCGGGTCTCCTCTTTCTTCATGGAGGCGGGTATTTCGCCCAAAACAACAGCATGTATTCCCGGGTGGTGCAATGGGCCGCAGCCGGGTATGTGGTGGTCGCGTGCGACCTGCCGGGCATCGCGAGCCCTGAGTTTGCCGATGTGGCAAGCGGCACGTGGCGGAGTGTTCCTTATGCGAATATCTCCCGTTTCACTGTCACGCCGGATATTAAGGCCAGTTGGCTCTATACAGCCGAGGCCACCGCACTGAAGGCTTTCGCCCTGCTCAAGTCCCAGCCAGAGGTGGATCCGTCAAAGATCGGGATCGTCGGCATTTCCTGGGGCGGTTACTCGACGGTAATGCTGAGCGGGCTGCTTGGCGACAGGGTGGCTGCAGGGTTCTCGGTATTCGGAAGCGGCTTTTATGACGAGGACTCCGCGTGGAAACCGTATTTCCTTTCGCCGCCGCCGGCCTATCTTTTCAAGAACGATCCGGCCGGGCTGCAACAGTGGGAAACGGAAGGGGCCAAACAATGGTTGACGTATCTGGATGCGGGCCGACGCGCCGGAGGCATCAAGGCGCATTTTTATCTTGCCTCTCCCGCCAACGATCATTTTTTCAGGCCGCCGGCCGTTGTCAAAACCCTGCGCGCCATCACGAACGCCGCCAGCTTGAATTTTCAGTTTTCTCCGAACTCCCAGCTGGACCCCAAGGACACCAACCCTGCACACGACATCGGTTATTACTGCATCAAATCCAGCCATAACATCCTGACTCCAGGGGGAAATGTGGTGCCCCCCGCGTTTTCGCAGCCGGCGGTGGGGCGCGGTATGCTCCCCATGGAGGCGGTCTACTTTGATTACCTTTTGAAGGGAGTCGGCGCGCCGCTTTCAACGATTAAACTGGCGGACAATCCCAAGCCTGATGCCCAAAAAAACCTGGAGATCAACTTTGCGGTGACTGCTGATCCTTCCGTAAAGCTGGATGCGCCCAAGTTGTATTACAGTGTCCATACGGATGACGACACGTGGGAAAAACGCAACTGGATCAGTTTGGATGCTCCGATGAAGGACACAGGCACGAATGGAAACACGCACAGCTATTCCGTCACCCTGCCGGCTGGCATCGTCGGGCAGAACGTGGATTGGTATGTGCTGGTTTCAGATACCCGTGGCGCCTGGGCCACAACCGTCACCACCCCGGTTTACAACACCGCAGAAACGCCAAAGTGAAGAAACGCCCCATGAATCATGGGGTTTCTGCAAAATCTTTCCTTAAGTTAGTTGCTCAATGCTTAGATCAACCCGCGCCGTTCTTTTCCTCGTATTCCTGAGTTCGCCTCTGGTTTTCAATGGTGCTTTGCAATCCGCAACCGCCGAGAAGGGCGCCGCACCCGCGATTTCAAGTGATGTTGGCGAGATCTTTGCGCCGGTCTTGCTGAGGGGGTATGGCACGGTATCCGGCGTGTTTCGAAAGATGCCGGAAGGATCGGTTTTGGAAATCACTTGCGAGGATGCCGGGAAGGCAAAGCTTCTCCAGGCTAAATATCTCTCCGACCTCCATGTCTTGCCGGGTGTCGCAGAAAAATCCGGAAAGAAATTTACAAGCCATGAAGTGGAAGGTCAGGGCAGCATCGCTGCTTTTTGCGACGCGAACAAGGTGACCATACTGGCCGCGGAGAGCGGGAAGGCATTGGCGGCGCTGGCCGCACAGGTGAAGCCCGCCGGCACCACGACGGCTCAGGTGGAAGTGCCGATGTATCTGGACCGCTGGGACAGGTTTGGCTGGCGGTTTTATTACCGGCATCTCCCGTGGCAATTCCCCAAGGGCTATGACAGGATCACCTACAACCTCCTCAAGGATTTTGATGATGCCGAATCGTTGGATCATTCCGGCTTCGTCTTTTGGAATCCGGGCTGTCAGATTAACGGCGCGGAGGGGATGATGATGGAGAGCCAGATGGAATGGGCCGCACGCTCGGCGGATGCCCGCCGGCTTCCGATAGCCGTCAACAGCGGAAATGATTTGGGCACCACCTTCCCATTTTTGTTCAACCGGTATCCCGAACAGGTGCGCCAAAAGATGCCGCAGTTTGTCGGCAATTTCCACAAGGTGGCCGATCCGTATCTGGGAGCGCTGGGAACCGCTTCATTGGGCAGCCCTTTGCTCGATGACACAGGCCTGGGAATCCTCCAGCGGTCGGTGCGTCGGTTTGCGGCGATGCCGTCTTTAGTCAGTTTTTTGGAGCCGCACCAGGAACTGTCCCACGGGAGCACGGATATTCTGTTCGAATACGGACCGGTGGCGGATGCGGGGTATCGCGCGTATTTGAAGAACAAATACAAGACGACGGAAGCGCTCAGTCTGCGTTGGTTTGGGACGCCGGGAAAAATCGCATCCTGGGACGATGTTCGTATCCCGGAACTCGCGTCCTTTCTCGGCTGGAACGACAGGGCGATTGATCTGAAGGGCGCATGGGCCGTGGGCTACGAGGAGTTGATCGACCCGAAGCTCGTGATCACCCGCGAGATGAACGACAAGCTTTACAACAAGCGTGTCGATTCCAAGCCGGCTCCAAAGGAATGGTTCAGTGAGAAGTTTGACGACTCATCCTGGCCCAGAGTTACCGCGCCCGGCGACGACCAGACGATGTTTATGCAACACCGGCCGGCGGTCTTTCGCCGCAGCATTGCGCTTGATGAGGCGCAATTGAGCGAGCACCCGCGCTGGTGGCTGTATGTCTGGGACTTGAACGATGCTTTTCAACCCCCCGACAAAATGACGGCCTATGTGAACGGTCGGATGGCGGGGGAAAGTTCCAACGATTCACCGGCCCATCGGGCGGCCTTCGAGGTCACCCAACTTATCAAATCCGGAAGCAACCAGATTTCGCTGCGCCTTCCGAAAGGCTATCTGGGATATCGGGTGTATCTCTCGCCGGATGAACCAAAGCAATACCCGCGTTTGGGCGAGGGCGGGAATGCGCAATGGGTGGATCTGACGGAATGGACGATCGCGTCCCGCCTGGCGCAGGTGCGGCGCGGGATGGAGATGCTCCGGCAGGTCGATGCCAACAGGCCGATCACCCTGATGGCACCCGACCAATACGCCGATGGGGTTAAGACATTAGCGGAGGAATATGGAGGGGAATTTCATAACACCGGCCACATGGGAGTCTTTTACGCCGATTACCTCCCCGGGTTGATGCAGGGAGCGGATCTGCCGTTTTCCATCGAGTTGGGGGAGCCGGCGAAGGATCTGGCAGAGTTCAAAAAGACCATGGGGCTTTACCTGATCGAGAACGTGCAGAGCGTGGATTATTATGATCACATAGGAAAGCTCCTGTGGGATCCCGCCATGCGCAAGGATCTTGAGGACAACCTCAAGCTCTACCATCTGTTCGGGAAATACCACTCGCCAAAAGCCGAGCTGGCCGTGCTGTTCTCGACGCAGTCCAAGGTGCTGACCGGGTTTCCGTGGGGAAACGACCCCAACACGAACCTGATGTCGGGCTATTTTCCGTGGAATATCTCCAGCCCGTTGCGCGGTTATTTCAGCTATGATTGCCTGAGCGAGTCGTCGTTCGCCAGCGGAGATGCGGACAAATACCGGGTGATCATCGATTCCAATACCTCGATCATGGGCGATGCCACGATTGCCGGGATCGAGAAATGGGTGCGCGACGGGGGCGTCTTCATAACATCCGGCCAGACCGGACGACACACTCCCACCAAACTTGACGCCTGGCCCATCAGCACCCTGAGCGGGTATGAGATCGCAAGGGTGGACAAATATCGTCCGGATGGGTTTCCGCTGGAGACTCATAAGCTCGCGCCAGCACCCGGACAAAATGTCTTTTCCAAAGAATGGTATGGGGTGGAGGCGAACGGGCTGGGATTACGGAAGATTTCTCCGGATTGCGAAGACTTAATGCTGTGGGACGATGGCACGACGGCGGTCGGTATCCGGCATCTTGGCAAAGGCTTGGTGATTCATGTCGGCGCGAAATTTGGCGCGGCGAAGGATCTCGTGCAACGCATTGAGCTGAATCCCGGATCGGAGCCGATGAAACGGTTTCGCGAGCTCTACACCCGGATTCTGGAATCCCAGCAGGTGGCAAAGGCACCCGTGAGCGTGCCTGCCGGTCTGGTCTTTGCCCGCCATTTTGCCAGCAACAACGGCCTCTACGACGTTTGGACGCTCTGGAACGAAAACAACGCGGCGGTCACCACCGACCTGGTTTTCGGCGAAGGGTTCAATCCGGCTTCCGCCCTTGAAGTTTCCACAGGAACAAAACTGAAGCCGTCGGCGGCGGAGGGCGGTTTTCGGATCAAGGGCGTCGCATTGGAGCCGCTGCAATCTCGCGGATATCTGACGCCGCGTAATCGGATTCAGACGGCTCCGAGGGATTGGTTTGCGTTGCAGAGGAATTGGTGGCGCGGGACGACGAAACCCACGGAAGAACAATTTCCCACAGTTGAGTCAGTTCAGAAATTTGTGTTGGATCTGAGTGATGACTGGGCCTTCAAGCCGCTGGAAGCGTCCGAGGACGCCAAGCCGCTGACGGCCGCGGAATTTGATGATGAATCGTGGAAGCGGATGCGGTTGGGCATTTGGACGGTAGAATATCCCCAAGCCCACCGCGGGATTTTTCGCAAAAATTTTCGAGTGCCTGTCCAGTGGAACAACGGGGAGATCATGCTGTGGCTGCAGGCTTGGGTCATGCCTACCTTCAGCGACAACGGAAATGTCTATCTGGATGGGGTGTTGATCGAGAGTAAGAATTCCCGGGGGATTCCCGAAAATAAACTGGAATCCCTCAAGCCGGGGTCGGAGCATGTCCTTGCGGTTGAGATCGAAGGCAAGAGCTCGCTGAATGGCTTCCTTGGTGCGGCATGGCTTTCCTATCTGCCAACCCCCGTGGCCACTCAGGACCTTGCGGGTAAATGGGCGCGCAGCAAGGACGCGCTTCACTATGACACCCCGATAACTCTCCCAGGCACTTGGAACGCATGGCTGGCGAAGCGGACAGTGAGCCTGGACAGCAAGCATGCAGGGAAAACCGTATTGCTGCACTTCAGCGGCACCGCGGACCTGACCGGGGTGATCATCAACGGACGTTGGTTGCGGCAGGACCATCACCAGACCGCAAAAGAATGGGTTCTTAATATCACTCCATGGGTGAAGTTCGGGGAGGATAATGAGATCCAAGTCGGACGGCTATCCGGACCGGGAAGCGGCAACATCGATAAGCTCAGTTTGGATTTCTACGAGCCAGGAACCTATCCATGAAGGTTCGCTCTCATGTTTTGCAGATCCCGCTCTATCGGAGTTTTTCCTCGTCAATCTTTCCGTGGTTGCCGCTGGGAGTTACGCCGGGAATTTCATCACCCTTTTTGCCAGTGAAACCCTGAAGCTTGACATGGGAGACATGGGACATGTTTCAGCATGGACGGCTTCCGTGAAGAGCTACCCAAAAGCAATGTATCCTTCCATGCGTAAGCCCACCTCCAGTCGGAACCGGTGTAAGCCCGGGATGACTTTGATTGAAATCCTTGTTGTGATCGCAATCATTGGCACCCTGGCCGCGCTTATTTTTCCGAGTCTGAAAGATTCAATCAACTCGGCCAACCGGGTGAAGTGCCTCGGCAACCTCAAGCAAATCGGGATCGCTACGGAACAATACACCCAGGACTACAATAATACATTTCCGCCCGTTGATTATTGGCCGGACTGGCTTAGCCCCTATCTTTTTAACACAAATAAGTTCAGGTTTCCTGCGCATACAAAAACCGTTTTTTGGTGTCCATCGGCGGTTCCGACAGATCTCGGCTCCGCATGGAACGGAAACGTTGCCTACGCGATCAATGCGCAGGGGTATGCCGGGCTGCGGAGATTTCAAGAAACCTCCGTCAATAATCTGCAAACTGTCCCAAGCAAACGGATTGCCTTTATGGATGGAAATTCGGGAAATATGTGGGACACAACCCCGGAAAGGGTGCCCGCCTGGCACGGCGACTGCTACAATGCTATCTTCCAAGATTCTCACGCGGAGAGTGTGCTCACCAACCAATTTCCACCCGGAGGCACTGCGTGGAGGAATCTCTTGTGGGGGTATAAGAGATACTGATCCACTTCACCGCAACCTCATTCAGCACCTGGAAAACTATTTATGAAAGAAGAGCGATTGCCTAAACCCGAACTGGACCTGTATTTGAAAACCTTGGGGGATTCGCTGGCGGAACACGGCCGCCTGCATCCGGAAATTCAACTCATCGGCTTGCCGGTGGAGGAATGGGCCGGAGCCGGCTATGCCATCGGCGCATTGTTTGATCCCTATGTCCTGACGGCCCCGCTGAAGCCGTCCACGGTTTACCTGGAATGGCCGGATAACGAACTGCCCGGGATAAGCTGGATCGAAAAGCGGGTGTCGCAGAAGGAGAAAATCTCATTCCGTGTCAATGCGCGCCGGTCCCCGGAGTTTTTGCTGCCGATGCTTTGGGGCGGGGTGGAATTCCAGCGATTCGAGGCGACAAGCGCCTGGCAGATCCAGGCGGGCGTTGCCGAATGTCCTGCCTTGGCAGTGAGGGAGGGGGCAGCGCTCTTCGCCTTCAATCCGCTGAAGGTGATCCATCGCTATCTGAACATGGCCAATCCCTCAACCACCCGCGACCTGACGGATTTGCTGGTCAAAGCGGTGCTGGGCGCATCGGGGATTGACCGGGAGCTCGATGATGACGATCTCCGTCGTGATTTTCACGCGCTGGGAGTGAGCTCCTTATTGCTCGGACAGATGCATAAGGCGGTCGGCCAATCCTGGAGCGTAGAGGATTTTGCAGCAGATTTGCGGTCGGCGGCCGTGGCGTATGTGGAGGGAAATCGCGATCGGGCGCGCGAAATTCTCGGAGGCCTGTTCGTGCGCTTTGCAGACAAGCGCAAGCGGCTGGTGCCGGTTCCGGTCTATATCATGGTGATGCCGCACGGCGGGATATTATTCGAAAACGAAGGGTATGCGGAATACGACAGCCCGGAGTTGGCGGCCCGCGCGCTGAACCTCCTCTTGGACTGGCAGGAGCGGTTCGGTTTCCATTTTGCGCCGGATATCGGAGCAGGCACGCTTGAGGAGTTCGCCAAGAGCTATCCCAAGACTATTCACCGCTTCCGGAACGCATGGGAGAAAGGGTCGGTGGAATTTGTCAATGGCAGCTACGCGCAGCCCTATAGCCAGCTCTGGGATCTGTGGGATCAGGAGAAGCAGTTCGAAATCGGCCTGAAGACATTTGACCAATTGTTCGGACGGCATCCGAAAGTCTATGCCTCCCAGGAAATCGCCCTTCACCCGGCGATGCCCGATTTGCTGAAGAAATATGGATTCGATTACGCGATCCACCGGTCGCAGAATCTCGGGCTTGCGCCGATTGATACGGCGGCATTGATCGAGTGGCAGTCGCCCGCAGGAGCCGGGGTGCGAACCCTGCCGGCCCACTCGCTACGGAGTGAGCGGCGAGGGGGAGAAATCTGGAGGCATTTTCCGGTTCTTTTAACCAGTGAACGGAATAAAGGTCTGCCGTTCATCGCGTTGACCAGCCTCATGGACCAGACGTTCATCGACATTTACAACGAGGAAATTCTCCGTGCCAATCACTACGCCACCGTCTGGGGAGAGTTTATGACTCCATCGGAATTCTTCGAAAAGACAAAGGCGATCGAAATCGAAGCCCGCTGCTACACGCTGGATCAATACTATTATGAGCTGGATCTCGCGGGGAATTCGATTCATGGCCACCAGACAGGGGGGTATTCCAGCGAGCATGCCTTCATGTTCAAGGAAGGCCTGAGGCTGAGGGAGCTCGACAGGCAGGGCAAAGTTCCGGAGAGCGATCTGAAACGGCTGCTCAACCAGGAGGCACATGATTGCTATATCATTCCCTAT
>CAZSDC010000036.1:0-22084 GCA_964605515.1 uncultured Chthoniobacter sp. | reverse complement strand
TGGCCGCGCGCGGCCACGAGGTCCACCTGTATGCCCGAAAGGCGGAAGATCTCGACCTAGCGGCGATCCAGTGGCACCGGGTGCGTGGGCCGGGCTGGCCGGAGGTCGCGGATTTTTCCTCCTACCATTTTTCTGTCAACCGCCTCCTGGCGAACCACTCCTATGACATCGTGCATTCGATCGGATGCAATACGCTCCGGGCGAATGTTGTCACGATCCAGAATATCCAGCCGGTCAAAATGCGTGTGCTCGAGCGGAGCGGATCGGGCGAGAGGGTTTCGTTTGCCCGCCGGCTGACCCGCCGGCTCTACCTCGACGTCACGTGCCGCGCGGAGAAAAAACTTTATACCTGGCGCGAAGGAAAGCCTCCCCTGGTTTTCCTGCCTGTTTCCCATGGTGTGGAGCGGGAACTGCGGGAGGCATACCAAATCGGTCCCGCTGCGGTTCGGATCGTTCCGAATGCTGCGGACACACGATTTTTTCATCCGATCAGCACCGATGAGCGGCTGAGATGGCGCTTCGGAAACGGGTTCGGGGCCGACGATCCCGTGGCGATTTTCAGCGGAGGGGAATGGAGCCGCAAGGGGTTGGAGCCAGCGATCCGGGCCATCGCGCTCGTCCCTGGAGCGAGGCTGTTTGTTGCGGGCGATGACCCCGACCGGGCCCGTTTTCAGGAGCTCGCCCGCTCGTGCGGGGCGGGAGAACGCATTCGTTTCGGCGGGTTTCGTCATGACGTTCAGACGGCCCTTGCGGCGAGCGATCTGTTTCTCTTTCCGAGCTACTATGAGGCGTTCAGCCTCGCGACCATTGAGGCCGCCGCCTGCGGGCTTCCCATTGTCGCCACACGGATCAACGGAACGGAGGACTTCATCGAGCCGGATCGCACCGGCTATTTTGTCACCCATGATCCTCAGAATATCGCGGAGCGACTCGCCGGGCTGTTTCAAGATCCGGACAGGCGTGCGCGGATGGGCCTCGCCGCGAGGGCCCTCGTCGAAAATCATTACACGTGGGATCGCGTGGCGACGCTGACCGAGGAGGCCTACCAGCTCGCGCTATGAAAGTCCTGATCGTCAGCCACCCGTGTGCGACTGCTGCCAACCAGGCGGTTTTTGCGGAGCTTCGCCGGATGACCGGCTGGGATGTCCGGCTTGTGATTCCTTCCAATTGGAAAGACGAATTCGGAAATGTGCTGGACCAGAAGGACTGGCCGGGATTGGAGGGGAGGGTTACCAAAGTTCCTGTGGTCTTCAACGGCCACATCATTCTCCACTTCTACCGGCTGGGCTGGGGCGCATATTTGAAGAAGGAGTCTTTTGATGTCATCTATATGCATCACGAGCCGTATGCGCTGGCCACCGGGCAGGTCTGCCTTGCGAATTCGAGGCAGGATGCTCCCGCGGCGTTCGGGTTCTACTCGGCCCAGAACATTTCAAAATCCTATCCTCCGCCATTTTCGTGGATCGAGCGTTTCGTCCACGCTTCGGGACGGTTTTCTTTTCCCGTGAGCAGCACTGTCGCGGACGTGCTCGAAGGCAGAAAGACACTCGCGACCCCCACCATCTGTCCGCTGCCCGTTGATCCGTCGGTCTATTACCCGAGAGATCTCGGAGCTTCTCCGTTTCCACACGGGCCGGGGGAAACCGTCATCGGCTACGTGGGTAGGCTCGTGGAGTCCAAAGGTCTGGCCACACTGGCTGAAGCGTTGAAAAAACTGAAGGGGCTTGCCTGGCATTTCCACGTGATCGGCACGGGAGATTACCGCGGCACATTCGAGCGATTGCTGCTGGACGCCGGGATTGCCGACCGGGTGACTTTTCACGGCTTCACCCCGCATCTTCGAACGCCGGAATTTCTGAGCGCCTTCGATCTGCTGGTGGTTCCCTCGGAGACCCAGTCGAATTGGAAGGAACAATTTGGCCGAGTGATCGTGGAGGCGATGGCCTGCGGGACTCCCGTCGTAGGCTCGGACTCCGGAGAAATCCCGGTGCTGATCCTTGCAAGTGGCGGCGGGCTGGTTTTTCCCGAGCGCGATGCCGACGCTCTCTCAGACTGCATCCGCCGCCTGATCGGGCAGCCGGAGCTGCGGCGGCAGATGGCGTTGCGTGGGAAAAAGTGGGTTGGCGAATCAGCCACCCTCCAAGTCGTTGCCCGGCGAATGGCCGGAGCCATGGAGGAGGCTGCGGGGTTGCGATGATGACTCCCTCGCTCTGGCAGCTCGGCATGCATTTCAATCCCTCGGGCGGGGGGGCGGACAGATGTTTCGATGACCTCCTGAAAGGACTGGAAGCCAATGGGCGGATTTTTACGGCTGCAGCGTTTGACGGCGAAGCGAATGCTGGAGGAGATTTTCAGCGGATTTCCCTCGGGCCCTCGAGCGTTCCGATTTGGAAAAGGAGAGCCGCCCTGCGGAGGTTCGGAGCGGAAATTTCCTCCGCGCTGCCCCCGAAAGTCCTGGCCTCACACTTTTCGCTCTACGCATTTTTCATGCTTCCGTTTCTCCAAGGAACCAAACATGTCGTCCACTTCCACGGACCATGGGCAGAGGAGGGGGCCGCCGCGGGGGCGGGAAAACTGACGGTCTTTCTCAAGCGCCGGATCGAGAGATCGGTTTACTCCAGGGCCGACCGGTTTGTGACGCTGTCCAAGGCTTTTCGCCTTTTGCTCATCGAGGATTTCGGGGTCCGCCCGGAAAAAATCACTGTGATCCCCGGCTCAGTGGACTTGGAAAGGTTCCTTCCTCCGGCGGATCGGAATGCGCTCCGCCGGAGGCTGGGATGGCCGCTCGACCGGCGGATCATTTTTTGTGTCCGGCGGCTTGTCGCGCGGATGGGCATCGCCGAGCTGTTGGAAGCTTTCGCCGGGATCGCCGCGCGGCTTCCGGATGTGGACCTGCATATCGGCGGGCGTGGCGAGCTGGAAAACGAGCTTCGCGACCGGGCACTGCGGCTGGGTCTTGAGCGGAGAATCGTTTTTTGCGGGTTCATTCCGGAGGACGATCTTCCAGACCACTACGCGGCATCGGACCTGACCATTCTGCCTTCTCAAAAACTGGAGGGCTTCGGGCTTGCGGCCATCGAGTCACTCGCCTGCGGCATTCCGGTGCTTGTCACCCCGGTGGGTGGCCTTCCTGAGGTCGTCGCGGGATTCGAGCAATCTCTCGTTCTGGAAGGAACGGGTTCCGATGCGATTGCTCATGGCCTGATGCGCTCGCTGGCTGCGCCTGGTTTTCTGCCCTCCCCCTGTGAGTGTCGCGCATTTACCGAAAAAAACTATTCGATCCGCGGGATGGCACGCCTGTGTGCGGATGCGTATGATCAGGAGATCTCCCGATGAGCGGACGGATTCTCTTTCTCGACCAGAGCGGGCAGCCGGGCGGCGCCGAACTCTGCCTCGCCGACACGGCCGCTCATCTCCGGCCGAAGTCGCGGGTGATCCTTTTCGCGCACGGGCCGTTCGAACAACTGCTCCGCAGCAGGTGCGTGGACGTTTCCGTGATCGAGGCTTCACAGCGCCTTTCGAAAATCGGGAAAGAGGCAGGGCTCGGCAGCTACATCCCGGCTTTGCCGGAACTTGCGGGTTTTGTTGTTGCTCTCAGAAAAGAACTCCGGAACTCAGATCTCGTTTATCTCAACACGGCCAAAGCCCTTCTTTACGGGGTGGTTGCGGGAATTGGATCCCGGGTGCCCTCCGTTTTTCATCTTCATGATCTGTTGACCCTGGAGCACTTCAGCCGGCTGAATATCCGGTTGATCGTTCGTGCGGCCAACCGGACGCGCGGGGTGATCGCGAATTCGCGGGCTACAGCGCGGGCCTTTCAAGAGATGGGTGGAACCGCTCCCGTACACATCATCCCGAACGGGTTCGATACTTCGCGGTTCGCTCCTCTTTCGCAAGAGGCTGTGCTGGTGGCGCGCGAGAAATTTCATGCCGGATCTGCTCCTGTCGCAGCCGTCTTCGGCCGCATCGCCCGATGGAAAGGGCAGGATCTTCTCCTGCGCGCTGCCTCCGGCATTCCGGATCTCAGGGTCTGGATCATCGGCGAGCCGTTTTTCACCGGCGACGACCATCGCTATGCCGGCGAGCTCAAGGCGCTGGCTTCCTCGCCCGCGCTGGCCGGGAGGGTCGAGTTTCTGGGCCAGCGGGACGATATCCCCCTGCTCATGCAGGCGGCGGATGTCATCGTGCACACATCCGTTGCCCCCGAGCCATTCGGGCGGGTCGTGGCCGAAGGGATGCTTTCAGGAAGACCGGTGGTCGCGAGCCGCGCGGGTGGTCCTGCGGAAATGATCAGGCACGGCGAGACCGGATGGTTGTATTCGCCGGGCGATGCCGGAGAACTGGCATCCTCTCTCGAGCATGTCCTCGCTATGCCGGATCGCGGGCGCGCGACGGGATTGCTTGCATCGGACCAGGCTCGCAAACAATACTCCCTGTCTCAGGTCCTCGATCAAACAGACCGAGTGCTATCCGGTTTATCTTCTCTATGAATCTCGTCTTGGCCCACGACTACCTGATCCAGATGGGAGGAGCCGAGAGGGTCGTCGCGGCCATGCATGAAAGGTTTCCGGCCGCCCCCATCTACACCAGCGCTGCAATTTTCGGGGCGCTCGGGGAAGAATACGACAATGCGGACATCCGCACTTCTTGGATGCAGCGACTCCCGTTCGTCCAGCACCCCGGCCATTTCAAAAAGTATTTCGCGCTGTATCCGTCCGCGTTCCGGTCATTCGGCGAAATCGACGCCGATGTCGCCTGGATCAGTTGCAGCACATTCGCAAAACACATGCGGTTTTCGCCCCGCACACGGACCGTCTGCTACATGCACAACACGACGCGGTTTCTGTGGCAGACCGAGGACTATCTGGATTTTGAGGTCGGCTCGCGCCCGCTGAACCGGCTGGTGCGATGCGCCCTGCCGAGGATGCGGGAATGGGACAGCGAAGCCGCCGCGAAGATGAATGTGCTCGTGGCCAACTCGCGGAACGTCCAAGGCCGGATCAAGCGGTGCTACGGCTTGGACTCTCTGGTCGTGAACCCTCCGGTCGAAACCTCGCGGTTCCATGTGTCGGCGGCTGAGGAGGGATACTACCTCGTGGTCTCGCGGTTGCTCGGATACAAAAACATCGAGCTGCCGGTGCGCGCGTTCACGCGGACCGGACAGCGCCTAGTGATCGTCGGAGAGGGCCCGTATGACGCGCGGCTCAAAGCTGTCGCGGGCCCTTCAATTCAATTTTGCGGGCATGTGGACGACCGGGTCATCCACGAGCACTACTCGAAGTGCCGGGCGCTGATCCTGCCCGGCGAGGAGGATTTCGGCATCGCCCCCGTCGAGGCAATGGCCTGCGGAAAGCCGGTTGTGGCGCTCGGCAAAGGAGGGGCGCTCGAAACCGTTGTGGACGGTCTGACCGGGGTGTTTTTCGCTGAACCCGCCGAGGAGGAATTCCTCGCAGCGGTAGCGCGGTGCGAAAGCGTTTCCTGGGACAAAGCCGCCATCCGCTCGCATGCGCTGAAATTTTCGAAAGAAGCCTTTCTCGAAAAGATGCTTCGGCTTCTCCTGCCTCAGTAGGCGGATTTCGGCGGCCGGAGGATCTGGAGCATCGTTCTCCAGATCACGCGGACGTCCAACGGGAGGGACCATGTTTCAATGTATTCGATGTCGCACTCGACCCGCCGGATGATCTGGGCTTTTGTGATCGTTTCCCCCCTCAGGCCGCGGATCTGCGCCAGGCCGCTCAGACCGGGTTTGACGAACGAGCGGACGCGGTAGGCGGACATGCTTTCCGCGAAAATCTCGTCGTGTTCGGGCATGTGAGGACGGGGACCGACGACGCTCATCTGGCCTGAAAGCACGTTGAGAAACTGGGGGAACTCGTCGAGGCTGTATTTTCGCAGCCACCGTCCCGCCGGGAAGATCCGGCTGTCGTTGGATGTCACCTGCTGCGAGGAGTCGCACCGGTCGGCATACATCGTCCGGAATTTCAAAATCGTGAAGGGCCGGTTGTCGATCCCCGATCTTCTTTGCTTAAAAAATACCGGTCCCGGGGCCTGGACCTTCTGCAGGATCCAGACTAGACCAATCAGCGACGGCAGAAAGAACACAACCACCGACAGACTCACGCAGACGTCAAAGGTCCGCTTCGCCATCCGGTTGATCACGTTCTGGAGCGGCTCCTCCCGCAACTCGATCAGATCAATGCCATCGCAGCGGAAATACGACAGCCTTCTTTGTAGAAAAATATCCAGGTCATTGACCAGGGAAACCCTGCACCCGCGGGCTTCCGCAAGCCGCAGCCACCCGGGCAGCAACCGCCGGTCCTGAGGGCTGCCCACGATAAAAATGTTTCCGATGTCATGGGTGTCGAGAACCCGCTCCAAATCGGCCGGGCTCCCGAGTTTCCTGATCCCATACGGAATGTCTCCCGGCTCCGCTTCGGTCAACATGCCAGCCGTTTCCATCCCGAACAGCTTTGCCTTCGAAAGCAGGGACTCGATTCTCGGCAACTCCTCCGGCCATCCGATCACCAAAAGCTTCTGGCTGTGGTGGTGCAAAACCTTCCGCAAAATGTTCAGCGCAAAATAGCGGTTGATCACCACCAGCACCACATAAGTCAGCGGAATATACGTGAAAAGAAACAGGCGCGATATCGCATCGTCCCGCTTCAGAAATGCGAACATGAAAGTGATCGCTGTCGCGAACACCATGTGCGTCCAGATGAACCGGTGGCTTTCCATGATCCCCGACGTCACGGAAAAAATGTCGTGCTGCTTCGAACTCAAGAACGACAGCTGGAACCCCAGCGTGATCGCCAGAAAATACTCGAAATAGTTCGAGAATCCCGTCAGCGCAAATCCCGGAACCATCGTGTCCAATACCACAAAATATCCCCAAAACAGCGCGCTCATCACCAGCGTGACGCCGATCTGATAACATTGGATCAAACCCAGTTCACGATGCTGAAACATATGGAATTTCTCTTCTCAAGACACGTAAGCCCGCGACACTACCGAAACCCGAATAAATCTCAAGCTCTGCTTTTTTCATCGGGTTGCATAATTGGCTTGCAATCAGTTATGGGATTCGCGTAATCTGCGTATTAATTCTTTAATGGCCTTTATGAACTCCCAGAAAGATCCGGACTATTTTTCACAAGGAGATCTGGGCGCATCGCATGAAGAAGAGGGAAGCAGCAGTCAAACGCCGCTTTCTGCGGAGCAGAGGCTGGCGGTTCTTCAGGCGGCATTGGAGAGGGCGAGATCGCGCGAGGATTTTCTGAAGCTGCAGATCGAGGAGACGAGGAACAAAGCGGGTCAGGCGTTTGCGTTTCAAGTGGAGTTGGCCCAGCAGCAGGAGGAGACGCTTGAGACCTTTCACGAAAGGGAAAAATCTTTATTGACCCAGCTGGAGGCCGCGAAGAAGGAGGCTGTTCGAGTCGAGGAGCTGAGCGGACAGCTGGAGGAGCAAAAGGCGGAGATGGCGGAGCTTTTGAAGCAGAAGCAGGAGCTGGCGCGCCATTTGGAAGAGGCGCATGTGGAGACAGCGCTGGCCCAATCCTACCAGGCGGAAGCGAAGGAGCATTTGGCGAAGTTGCAGGACTCCAAGAAACGGGAGCAGGCGCTCCAGCAGCAGCTTGCGGCGGCAAAGAAGTTTGAAGATCTGGCACGCTTGCTGGAGGGCAGGCTTGTCAAGCAGCGCGCCGAATTAAAGTGGGGGCATTCCTCCCGGGTGTGGGCCCGCAAGCTCCAGGAGGAACTGGAGCAGCAGCATGCCGAGTTGGTCGTATCCAAGGAGCGGGAGAAGACGCTTGCCAGCCGGTTGGAGGGTGCGGAATACCAGTTCAAGCTTGTCGAATCGCTGCAGGGTGAACTGGTCACCCAGAGGGCTGAGATCGAAGAGATGCATGCGAGGGAGGAGGCCCTTTCCGCAGAGCTCGCCGCGACCCGGGAAGCCGGGCCATCGGGCAAACTTCAGGAAGATCTTACCGGGTATCGGGAGGCGATGGGTGCCTTGCGCGAGCGCGAGCAGAGCCTGATTTTCGAATTGGAAAACGCGCGGGTGCTTGCCGCGCAATCCGAGAAGCTTCGTTCGGAGCTTATTGCCCAGCGGACGGTCGTTGAGGCACTGCGCGAGCGGGAGAACGCATTGGCCGCCGAACTCGAAGCGGCGAACGCCCGCGCGACCCGCGCGGAGAGCATTCAAAAACAGCTTGAGCAGCAACAGGCAACGATTCTGGCGGAAAGCGGGAGGGAAAAAGAGCTTGTTGCCGGGATCGAGGCGGCCCGCAGCGAGGCGGTTCATTCCGAGACACTGCGCGCCCAGATCGCCACCCAGCGCGTGGAGCTGGAATCCTTCCGTGAACGGGAGTCCGCGCTCGTCGCGGAGCTTGAATCGGCGCGCGCCGATGGCGCCGAAGCCCGGAGGCTGCGGGACGAGCTTGTCTTAATCCGCGCACGTGAGACTACGCTGGTTACCGATCTGGAATCGGCCCGGACTGAAGGGGCGGAAACCCGGAGGCTGCGGGATGAGCTTGCGGTGGTCCGTGCGCGTGAGTCCGCGCTTGTCCTGGAACTTGCATCGGCGAAAGCCGGGGGGGAGGAAGCCCGGAAGCTGAGGGACGAGCTCGCGGCTGTTCGCGCCGAGGTTGAAACCCTGAGATCGCGGGAGCAGGCGCTCCAGCACGAATTGAACGAGGCTCAGGCCCGTTTGGGATTGGCGGATCAACTGCAGCAGGAGCTTTCCGGGCAGAAACTCGCACTGGCGGGGCTCCGGTCGCGCGAGGCCGAGCTGATGCAGGAACTCGAGATCGCGCGGAACGAAGGGGGCCGGGCCGAGAAGTTGAATGAGGATCTCTCCAACCAGCGCACCGCGTTGCAGGCACTTCAGGAACGCGAAAAGTCGCTGCTCGCAGAACTCGAAACCGCCCGCTTGCAAGGGCGGGATGCCGAATCGCTGCGCCAGGAGATCGCCGGTCGCCGGATGGATTTGGAGGCCCTTCGCCAAAAGGAAAAATCGCTTTCTGCGGAGCTCGAATCCGCCCGCCGCGAGGCCGCGCTTGTGGAATCTCTCCGGGAGGAGATTGCCGGCCAAAGCGCGTCGTTGGCCAAGCTGCGCAGCGGTGAGGCGCTTCTCAACAGCCAGCTCGAGGAGGCCAGAGGAGAAGCCGCCATGGCCGCTTCCCTCAAGGTCCGGTTGGCGTCGCACGAGCGGACGCTCGAGGAGTTCCGCAGGTCGGAGGATTCGCTGCGGTCAAGGATCACCGAGATCGAAGCTGAATCCGCGCGAGCCATAAAAGAAAGTCTGGACCGCTACCGTTCCGAGCTCGACGAGGCCCGGAATCAGAATCAGAAGCTGGCAAGGCAGCTTGCCGAGGTGTCGCATTCGCTTGCGGAATCCAGAAGCGCCAGACCCTCGTCGAGGAAGACCCTGGTTTTTGCGGTCGCGGCGCTCATATGCGCCCTGGCGGTGATTGCGACCGAGCTTTTTCCGAAAAAGTCTACCGAGGACGTGGCCCGGGACAATGCGGCTCTGCTCGACAAGCTCAAGGAGCAGAACACCCAGCTTGCCGGGCAGCTTAACGACACGCTTCTTCGACTCCAGACGGCCAAGGACACAGAACTGGCGCTCGACCGTAACCGCAGCCTCTCGGAGCGGCTTGACACGGCCCAGGCAAAAGCGCTGGAGCTGGAAAGGGACCAGCCGGTCAAGCTCGCCCTCATCACCCAGCTCCAATCCGATTTGGATCTCGCCAACGACAAAATCGAGAAACTATTTACGGAGCTCGCCTCTCGGGATTTGAAGATTCTTGAACTCGAGAAGCTTCTCGGAGAAGCCGGTGCCCAGGCATTCCAGCTGACTCTTCCGCCGCCGCTGGCGCTGAATGAAGCGGCTCCGGTCTTCCTCAACAATGCGGAGCCATCCGCCGTGTTGAGCTCCTCGGCTCTGCCCGTCGGCGAATCGTTGCAGACTCTCCAGGCCAGGGCCGAGAAGGAATTTCAGGCGAAAAACTTCCAAGAGGCCGAGCGCCTTTACCAGAAGGTCGCCGATGCGGCCCCGACCAACAGCCTCGCCTGGTCGAATCTCGCAGCCGTCCAGCTCGAACTCGGGAAGCTGAACCTGGCCGAACAATCCATCCGCAATGCCATTGCGATCAGCCCTGACGACGCATTCTCCCACACGACGCTGGGAATCATCCTTCTCAGAAACGGAAGCGTGGATCCTGCCATGAAGTCCCTGCTCAAGGCGATCTATCTCGACCCGAGCGACCCCGCCGCCTTCAACTACCTCGGCGTGGCATTTGACCAGAAGGGCGACAGAAACCGCGCCATCCAGGAAATTGAAAAAGCCGTGAAACTTTCCCCGGCCTATGCCGAAGCGTATTTTAATCTGGCCGTCCTCAATGCTTCAGGCGATGCCGCAGCGAAACAGCGCGCAAAAAAAGCCTACGCCAAGGCCCTGGAGCTCGGGGCAAAGCCCGACCCCCAGCTCGATAAATTGCTGAAGTAGGTCAGAACCCCATCCCCAGCGACATGCCGCTCATGTTGCTCATGTAGTTTCCGCCCTGAGTGCCGCCCATCCGCTGCTGGAGATTGTCGAAGAGGCTGAGATTGATGTCATTGTTGAGCAGATAGGAAAGGGCAAGGTTGGCTTGGACATAATTATATGTCCCGGCGTTCTGTCCGTTCGTGGCGACATTTTCAACGCGGCCGGCAGCCAGCCCCCCTTGGAAGCTTGCTGCGCGGGAGATGCGCCACGATGCGGAGGACTCTGCTCCGGTTGTGATCTGCTGCGTGCCCGCGCTGAACCCATCCATGTCCACATTCCGGAAAAACCGCATGGAGACGTAGGTTTTTAGCGTGGGGTTGTAGGTGAGAGAAAGGTTCACGACCGTGGTGGAGGCGGTGTAGGAGCCGGCGCCCGTGGAACTGGACTGGCGGAATTGGAGGCCGCCCTCACCCCGGAAGACAAGCTTTGATGTCGGGTTGTAGAGCAGACGCAGCAGGAAGGCTTCTGACGTGGACATCCCGCCAGAGAAGGAAGAATAACTCAGGGCGAGTGCTGCGCCGATGGTGGTTTTGCGAGAAAACTTGTAATCCACCGAGGTTGTCAGCGTCCCTTGGAACTGATTTCCGCCTGAGCTCGACGACGTGCCCGTCCCGCTGAAATCCAGCGACACCTCGGTCTTTTTTGTGAGGGAGTATCCCGCGAACATCTTCGCGTAAACCGCCTTCTGCTGCGCCTGCCCCTGGCTGTTCAGGAACAGCCCGCTCTGGGCGATGTAGCTGGCGTCGAGGCCGACGCGCAGCTTCGTCCAGCGGTAGCGGGAAGTGAAAAGGAACGTCTGGTTGAGCGAGTTGAACTGCTTGAATTTCGAGTATTCCAGGAAGCTGGGAGACCAGAGGAACTGAATGGTGCCCTTCTTTCCGGTTTCGAGATAGAACGTGGGCTGCAGGGTAAAAATCATGTCTCCCTGGGGGTTGGTGGAAGATGCCGTCACATTGTTGTTGTAGGCGGCCGAGGCATTCACCGAAACGCCATAGCGGACGCGGCCGCTCCCCACCGCGACGGAGTGCGTTTTGCTCAGAAACGAAGGAGCTCCGATCGTTCCCAAGGGACGGTTCTGAAGCGATGGGCCGGCGGCGTTCAGGACCTCCAGTGCGGAGCCGGTCATCGTGGGTCCGAACAGGTTGGGAACCTCCAGAAGGGGAGGCTTGTCGTTGGGGGGAGCCAACGGGGCAGCCTCAAGGGCCCCTTGGAGGGCGGGCGCGTCGAGAGTCGGCGTATCCAGGTTCGCTTCCAAAGGCCTCATGAATGCTGCATCTGCTCCGCCGGGCGCTGTTGCGCCGGCATAGGATTGCCCTTGAAACAATTCGCCTGCCTCAACAATCGGCGGGCCCAAATCCGGATCCTTGGCGAGCTTGAGCGACTCGAGACCATCGAGAACATTAGGGGAGGATGATGACCCATTCGCATGGGACGCGCCAGTGCCTCCCTGCGGGCCGTCCATCGGAGCACCCGTCATGGTCGGAGCTCCTGCGGCAACGCTCGGGGGCGATTGTGCCATACCGGCTTCGATGAAAAAAATCCCGGCGATTGCCAGCGAAGCTCCCGCGATCAGCCTCGCGAACCGTCTGGTGCTGCGGCCAAGGAATTGCTGGGGCGTTTCTGCGTGCGCACGCATGGCGGGATCAGGGCGCTTTTCGCCAGGTTTCCGCAGCCTGGGTGATTTTTTGCCGGGCTTGGTCCAGTGTTAGGCCAGCCTGCACGAGGCGGTCGAGGAGTTCCTGAAACATGCGGTTCCGCTCTTGCCCTGCTGCGGAAGTGTCGATCCGGATGTCCGCCGACAGTTCGTTCCGCCAGACTTTGAGCGTGAGAAGGAGCTGCTGCCGTGCCTGATCCAGACTCATCCCCGTGGTCTGAAGAACGCTAACCAAGTCGCCGAATGCCTTGCGCCGCGCCGCGCCTTCGGCCGAGTGATCCCGCCGCTCGTCCAGTGCCGGAACAAAAACGCAGCCGCAGGTGCATTTTCTTTTCAGGTTTCTTACGAGGCCCACAGAAGTGCCTCCCTCGTCGGATGTCTCGGCCAGACACGCGGAAAGGCCGGCATAGGATTTGCCGCACGACGGGCAGAAGATTGTCGAGGGAGCGGACGCCGACTCCTGCAGGTCGGGATCCAGGCTGGTCACCGGGCTATTGAACGGCCTGGGCACAAAGTTCAAAATGACGCCGGATATCCGGGCCGACGAGCGCCTGAGGAGTTCCAGGGCACGTTTCGAAGCCGCCTTTGGAGTCTTCCCCGAGCGGATGAGCAGGCAGACAAAGGGAAAGAGACGGGCGAAAGAAAGCGTGTCGCTCACAATCGTCACCGGCGCCGAATCCACAACGATCTTGTCGTAGAGCGGCTTGGCTTCCATCAGAAAGTCCAAGATACCCTGTCGCGTGATCGTTTCCGCAGGAAATGGACACGGGGCCCCGGCCGAGACGATGTCCAAGTTGGCCATTGAGGTCGAGTGGATGATGTTTGGAAGTCCGCGCTCTTTCCGGAGGTAGTTCGCGAGCCCGGTCCGGCCGGAATTGCCAAAAATGATCCGTTCCAGCGTCGGCTTGCGGAGGTCGGCGTCCACGAGCAACGTGCGCTGGCCGGCCTGCGCCATCGCCACGGCGAGGTTGACGGCGCAGAACGACTTGCCCTCGTCCTCGACGGCGCTCGCGATGAGGATGAAGTTCCCTGCCTCCTCCTCTTCGATCACCCGAAGAGCGGCACGCAGCGAGCGGATCCCTTCCGCCGTGCTGGAAAACTTGTCAGTGATGGACGGGCAGTTGTCCCATGCCGTTCCGGTGGCAGCAATCTGGGGCGCGTCTTTGGGAAGAACGTATTCCGGGATGGTGCTGAGCACCGACAGGCCGAGAAATTGCTCCGCCTCCTCGGGCGATTTGATGCTCGAATCCAGCTGCATGATGAGAAAAATCAAGCCGAACCCGAGTCCGAGCGAGACCATTACCGAGGTTCCGAAGAGCTTGAGTGCTTTCGATCCGGCCGGCACTCCGGGGCCGGCCGTATTGACGATCTGGAGGAGGACCGGCTGGCTGCGTGCCTGGGAAAGCTCCTCGCTTAGACGGTTGAGGGCGGCCTGGTAGGCCAGGCGGTCGGCGTCGATCTGCCGTTGGAGAACCCTGGAAGGAACGGAAAGGTCGCGGACCTGGATCACTTTCTCCTCCTGGGAGGTGCGTTCCCGGAGCAGGCCTTCCTCTTTCTTTTTTGCGCCGGCGAGCGTGGCCTCGACCTGCTTGGGAGCCGAAAGGATCGCTGCATGAAGGGCGGCCTGAGCCTCCTTCAACTCGGTCTGGGCCTGCCTGATGTAGGGGTTGTCCTCGCGATACCGGAGGGACAGCTTTGCCATCTTGTTGTTGATCTCCGCGATCTGGGCGTTCAGCGAGACGATGGACGGCGTCCTCTGGATGCTTTCGATTTTCATCAGCTTTTCGGGGTCATCCTGACAGGACTGGATCTGAGACAGGTCGCTTTCGATCTTCAGCCGCTCGGTCTTGGCCTCCGTGCTGCGCGAATCGAGCTCCCTGAGTTGGTTGGCAACGATGTTCAGCTCGCCGTCTATCGAAACGTTGCGCAGCGTGCGCGTGTAGGTGTTAAGCTTTTCCTCAGAGGTCCGCAGGTTTTCCTCCGCCTTTTTCACCTCGTCCTTGATGTAGCGGATATTCACGCCCACGGCGGAAATCCTCTGGTCGCGGTCGTATTCGATTCCCTGGTCCACGATCATGTTGCAGATGCGCTGGGCCATGATGGGATCCGGATTGGAGAACGAGACTTGGATCAGCCGCGTGTCCTGGACGAGCACGACCTTGCTGTCTTTGATCAGGTAGCCAGCAATGCCTTCGTCGTTAAGCTTGGAGACCGGATAACCGCCAAGGGTGAGGCCTTCGAGGCCGGCGGACTTGATCTCCTGAACCACCCGCTTGATGAGCATCGGGTTGACGAAGCTTTTCTCGATGGTCTTGAGGTCTTCGGGATAGGGCGCGCCTTCCACAGTAAGCGGGCTGTTGCTGAGCGAGATTGCGGCGGTCGAGGAGCGGCGCTCGATCTTGATCTCGGAAGTCGCGAGGAAGTCCGGCTTTGCATTTTTTACCAGCACGAGCCCGACCACGATGCCGAGCACCAGGAGCGCAGCGGGAATCCACCAGAGACGGAGTAGAAGGCGCAGGAAGCCTGCCACGTCGAATGCCGACGCTCCTCCCCCGCTGGAAAAGGGGTCGCCGGAGTCCGGTTCCTGGGTGGCCATTTAAAACAGGGTTTCCTTCACGAAAATCGTATCGCCTTCCTGAATCAGAAAATCTGCTGCCGAGGGGCTCAGGGCATTGAGCTTGATCTTCTGGGTGCTGTCTCCATTGCGGCGGGTGACAACGACGTTGCGGATGTCACCGGATTCTGTGTTGCCGCCGGCCATAGCGAGGGCTTGCGGGAGAGTGAGCTGCTCTTCGCCTGGAATGACCATGGCCCCGGGGTTGCGAACCTGCCCCCAGACAGTGAAGCGCCGCGGGGAATAGGACTCGACCGAGAGGTTGACCTGCGGATTGACCAGCTGCTTCTGGTCGAGTTGAGCGGCAATATTTTTTGCGGCCTCGTTGATGGTCTTTCCAGCCACAGCGACGCGGCCGATGAGGCCGACCGAGATCGTTCCATCTCCGAGGATTCTCTGTCGGGTGGTCATGTAGGGTTCCTGAAAAACCTCCAGGAGGACCACGTCGCCGACGCGCAGGCGATACACGGTGTTAGCGCTGGACGGGGCAGGTTCCGAAGGCACATAGCCGCCTCCGCCGCCCTGGCAGCCCGCGAGCAAGGTCATGCAGATAAAAACGGCTGCGCATCCGCCAAGGCGGATCCGGCGAAGTGAGAAAAGGTGATGACTCTTTGAAGGCATAGAAAGCGTTGATCACGCAGGGGCGCAGGCCCCGGATCCATAGGATGTTGACAGCCGGTTATCTTAGACTCATCAAAGGGGGAATGAAAGGTTTTTCTCTGGTTCTAAGGCGCTGGCTGCCGGTGGGCTTGTGGGCCGGTCTGGTGCTGTATGCATCGACCAATATCGGTTCCGGAGAAAACTCGGCCCATGTCTTGTTGCCGTTTTTGAAATGGATCTGGCCGGACTTCGCTCCGGCCTCGATGCCTGAGACCAATTTCCTGATCCGCAAGACCGCGCACGTGGTGCAGTTTGTTGTCTATGCTGCCCTGCTCTGGAGGGGACTGCGGCTGCCCCCCCCCCTTGCGATCAGCACCCGGGCTGTCTTGGCCTGGGTGCTTGGATCCTCCGCCGCCCTGGGCTTTCTGAGCGAGGGCATCCAACTTTTTTTTCCGCAGCGGGGCGCCCGCTTCGCGGATGTCGGCCTCGATTTTTCAGGCTCCGTTATCGGGGTCGGTCTCATCCTTGCCATCAGTGCTCTTGCCGGCCGGCGCCGCCGATTAAAACCCGCGCCGGATGCACCGGAGGAAAAACCGCACACAAAAATTCTCATCACCTCCGACCTCCACCTCGATGCGGCCTCCGACGGCGGGCACGAAATCCTCCGGCAGGTGGGGCTCCGGTTTTCGGAATCGAAAGCCGATGTGCTTCTAGTGGCAGGGGATTTCGGAGTGGCGGAGCGGGCGGAGGAATGGATGGCCGGTCTGCGCGAAGCCGCCGGGTCGGAGGCTGTGCTGGTGATTTGCCTGGGCAACCACGACCATTGGCTGCACGGGACGAATGGAGGCTGTCTCACGCCGGAGGACGTGCGCGAAAAATTCTGGCGGCCGGCGTGCGCCGCCCACCGGGTTCATTGCCTGGATTTTGAAAATGTCAGCCTGCCAGGAATCACTCTCTGCGGAGGATACGGCCACTACGATTTTGGATTCCGGGGCCAGGATGTGATGGTGGATTCCAAGCATCCCACCACTGCGGACTACCAGAGCGGTCGGTTTGGCGGCTTGGTCTATCCCGATATGGACCGGATCCCGGGCCTTGCTTCCGCGGAGGAGGCCGCACAGCAGACCAAGGCGATCTCGCGCAGGCTTTCTCAGGCCTGCGATGAAGCAAAGCCTGTGCTCTTCGCCACCCATACGATTCCGTTTTCCTCGTTAAATCTCCACGAGGTACCGCGCGATTCCCCGCGCCGGTTCTTCGCGGCTTATTCGGGGAACAGCGCTATCGGCAGCCTGCTTTCCGCCATGGCCTCCTCCGTCACGCTCGCCATTTGCGGCCACACCCATTGCCCCACCTCCGTCCTGCGCATCCATGGCATACCTTGCATCAACACCGGCAGCGGCCCCGACGGCCTTCGCTTTCTCCTCTTCGACTTGGACACCCGCTCTGTGGCCCCATTCGGATCCGAACTGCAATCCCGTTGATGCAACAGTTGTGCCGCATGGCGCATCCGGTTGCAAATTATTGCTTGCGCTAAAAAAACAATGTGCGTATTTTAGAATCATGGTTGTGCTAGAAGCAAAATCACAGGTGCCTATATCAGCTGCATCGCTCTACCAAGGGCTGAAAGCGATTTGGGACACGGAGTTTCCAAAGACCTGTCCCAAGTGTTCGCGCGTTTACGGCTCGTTTGAAGAGTATTTGATGGATACCCAGGCCCTGGCGCACAGCAGCGGCCTAATGGGATATGACATTGGGGATCCCGGGCAGCAGGTGGGCCTTTTCCGGAATTGCCAATGCGGAACAACGATCATGGCTTTCTGTCATGATCGGCGGGATTTGTCCGAGAACGGAAACAAGCGCCGCCAGCTCTTCGGGGAGTTGATGAACCGCCTCGTGGACACGGGAATCTCGGCGCTGGAGGCCCGTCAAAAATTACTTTCGGCGCTCAGGACGACGCCCGACGTAGAAGAATTCCGCAAGGCGGTTCAATTACCCCCCCAGTAAGAGCGTCCGCGCATCGCGCAGGGAGTCCCGCCATTTTTTCAGGTAGGAGAATTCCTCTGCAATCCGGTTGAGATCATTTGGATTTCTGTCCGGCCAGACCGCGTCGAGGGAGCGGATTTTTCCCTCCAGAGACTCGAGCTGAAGGTTGATTCGTTCGAGGGCGGCGGAAATTTTCTTCTGCAGCAACGCGGCCTCCGCAGCGGCTGGCGGCGAGGACGCAGAACGATTCTCCCCGGAAATTTGCCCCGCCATTTTTGTCAACATTCCGATCTGTGAAAAGAGCTCGAAATCCGGGACGAATTTTTCCGCAGTCATTTCGCGGGAGGTGTCGAGGGCAATCAGATGCCGGAGGCGCAGGGGATGGGAGGAGAGGATTCCGCGCGCTTCATTCAGGCGGGCGAGCGGGAGCGGATCGCCGCCACATTTGTCCGGATGCCGGACGGCCGCGAGCTCGTGGTAGCGCGCCTGGAGGGAAGCGGGGTCCAGCCACGGGCGCCTCTCCACACCGAACTCCGCAAAAGCGTCGGTCACGCGGAAAAGCTTTCGCCGCACGAGCAGTGGGCGACAGCGTTCGGGTTCGTGACTTTGAATCCGCCCTTCTGCAGGTCGTCGCTGAAATCGAGCTCCGAACCGCTCACGAAGAGCGCGCTCTTCGGGTCCACGACGACGCGGACGCGGTTCGAGTCCACGACGATGTCGCGGTTGGCGGGCCCGTCCACGAGGTCCATTTTGTATTGGAGGCCGGAACATCCACCGCCAATGACCGCGACCCGGAGAGCACCGTTGGCGCGCCCCTGCTTTTCCAACAATCCGCGGAGACGCGCGCTCGCGGCGTCAAGCACGCGGATCAGCCGTTCATTTCCGACGCGGTATTGAATTTCCTCCATGATGAAAAGACGCACGGGAGCGGGTCCCGCGCAAGGGGATCAGAACCACGCTCCCATAATGGCGGGATCATCCCACTCGCCGGGGAAGGCATATGGGAACGGGGCCGGACCCCAGTAGTAAGGGTCGTTGAAATACGGGTGCTTGTCCCATTTGTTTCCTCCGGTCTGGGCGCGCTTGGTGGCCTCGTAGTAGCCGACCGATTGGCCGAGATAATTCACAAGCCCGGAACCCGCGCCGGCATTGCCGAGTTTTCCGAGCTGGGAGTTCGTGAGCCGGTAGGGCGCGTGCGTGCTCTTGAGGTAGGAGACGATTGCGGCATCCGGAATTTTGTCCTGAACAAGCCCGAGGATGTCGGAGTAGTCCAGGACCCGCCCCGCGTGGATCTTGGCGTAGGTGCGCGAGTCCACGCCGGACACAGCCAAACGTTGGAGCACCACTGGAGTCGGTGCAGGACCCGAAGCACATGAGGCCAGAAACAGGCAGGCAGCAAGGAGAGCGGGCGCGGTTTTCATGGCCGCAACCTACTCCGCATGCCCACCGGATGCGATCAAAATTCGTTGCGTCCCTCCTGTGGGGATGACCATCTTTCGCTGTTCATTTTGAGAGATTGGAAATAGCTCATCGCTTAAAGGCGGATCGACGAGATTCTTAAATCAAAACGATAATACTCATAATTTGCTGATCATGAGTTGCCGGCGGCGGGACTCGAACCCGCACACCCCTTTCGGGATAAGGGATTTTAAGTCCCTTGCGTCTGCCATTTCGCCACGCCGGCCCACACTGGTTTTTTGTTCCATGCCGTGATGGGGGCACGAACCTCGTGGTTGTTCCAAGATTCGCGTCCGAGGGGTTGACGGCCGGCAGTGAAACGAAAAGCGGTCATTGCGGGCAGGTTATCGCAGTCCGGAATTCAGGCAATCGCAGAATCCCCGGGCTGCAAAGCGTGATCGGCCTCTGAAGGAGCCGCCCCTCGCCGCCGCCTTGGGCTTCCAGAATTTCCGGGATTAGATCTGATAAGGGCGATTTTTCCGTCGTGTTAAGCTCGCCGTATTCCGCTCCGTTTCCCGCACAATTTTTCCACTTGAATTATCGAAAAGCAGAAATAGGAATATAAAGGCGTGGTGAACACGACCCTCCAAAAACTTACTTGCGGGCTGGCGTTTGCTACCGCAATCGTTTCCGCGCCGGCGCAGAATCTCATCAGCAACGGCAATTTTGAAAGCGGCACCTCCGGGTTTGTCAGCGACTACAGTTACACGGACCAGCCAGTCTGCGATGCGGCAATGTATTCCGTGGTGAATTACGCGCAGCAGGTTCACCCGGCATGGACGACCGCGCCGGATCACACATTCGGGAATTACTCCGGGAAATATTTTGTGGGCAACGGCTCCGACGACACCACCAAGACCGTGTGGATGACTGACGCACCTGTTCATATCACCCTGGCGGGTGTGGCGTATCGCTTTGAAGCATATGTTTCGACTCTCTATACCGTCTCCGGCGGCAATGGGCCCGAGCTGACTTTTCAAGTTGGCAACGGCGGGCAATGGACGAACCTTGGAAGCACATATTCCTTCCCTGATGGCGCGGCGGTCGGAGCTTGGAATCTTTCCTATGCGGACGGGGTATTCAATGCGCCCGGCGACTACTACATCCGGCTGTTGAACGCCCAGCCGGCGCTTGGGGGGAACGATTTTGGACTGGATGACCTTTTCTTCGGGTTCACGACCAGTTCGCCGTCATATTCGGACGGCATCGGAACTCACATCACCCCTGTTTCGATTGCCGAAGCGGCTCCGGAACCCTCCACGCTGGTGCCGGCCTTCCTGGGCGGGCTGGGAATGCTCTGGTGGCTGCGTCGCAGGAAGTGAGGCGGACGCCATTTTGTGGGCGTGGCCCTGCAGAGTGTCGGCCTTGCAACATGTGCGGAGGCCGAAAGGAGCGAAAATTCAAACCGGCAATTTTTTTCGCAGCGACTCTTCCATGGTTGTGAAGATGAGCACCCAGAAGACCTGGATGAACACGGCCACGGGGATCTGGAGCAGCGGCGGCATGGAATAGACGAGCAGCACGCCCGGAATCCACACGCACCAGCTGGCAACAGCCACCGGGAATACTTTTTCAAAAATAAAGTCCGCGCGGAAAATCTTCCGGAACGCGGACGGTCGGAATCCCTCATCGCGGAGGAGGAACCATCCGACGATGAGCGGCGCAGAGAGAAACGGGCTGAAGAGGAACTGATCGACGAAGATTTTGCAAAGAAGTGTCAGCCAGTCGTGCCCGTTGCCGAACCAGACCGCCTGCAAGCGGTAGAGCAGGTCGACCAACATGCCCATGCCGCCCCAAAATGGTGCAGCCGTGAGCAGAAGCCAGAGATTCTTCCGCGTGGGTTTTCCGGACTGGAAAAACACGATGCGGAGGAGTTCTGGGAGCACGCCTCCAGCGACCGCATACGAGACAAAGGAAAACGCGTAGCCGGCTTCCTGCTTTATGTGGGCGACATCGCCGAGAAACAGCCTGGTCCCCTCGTGGGCGATGTAGAGCGAGAAAAACGCCAGCATCAGGCACTGGAGCAGCAATCCCGGGAGCAGGTTGGCCTTCGCTGCCGCACCGGCCAGGCGCAGAGATTGTCGGAACCGGTTCATTCGTGGCCGAGAAAAATTTCCCCTGCGCGGCGGCGGGCGTGCAGGTTTCCCGGCAGGCTCACCTTGGCCGGACCATTCTCGGCATCGAGAAGCGAGAGAACGCGGCGGGTTTCAAAGAGCCCGGGTTCCGGCACGCTGCTCCGGCGGAGCCAGCGCAGGACGGTGCGGTGGCGCAGAGCGTCGGGCATCGCCCGGAGAGCGGCGCAGCCAAGTTTTTCCGAAACCTCCGGCGTCTGGGATTCCATCCATTCGTCCTCGATACGGAAAATTTGCGATGCCCGCAGAACGGCTTCGCGAAAGCTCGGGCCGAACGCCTCCGTGATGGCGGGGACGACCAGGTTCCGGATCCGGTTCCGCGTGTGCTTGAGATCCGCATTGGTGTGATCCTCGCGGAACGGGATCTTGTTGTCGGCGATGAAGGTGTTGATTTCGTCGCGCCGGATTTCGAGCATCGGGCGGATGATACGGAGCCTGTTCTGGGTGCTTTCCGGCCTCATGCCCGCAAGGCCGGCAGCCCCTGAGCCGCGCAGAAAATTGAAGAGGCAGGTCTCGATCTGGTCGTCCGCATGGTGGGCAAGGAGGAGGCTCCGGCAGCGCCTCCGCTTCGAACATTCGAGAAAAAATGCGCGCCGGAGTTCGCGGGCGGCGGCCTCCAGCGAGCGGCCGGTTGCTTTCGCAAACTCTTTGGTTCCGGCACGGGCAGACTCGATTTCGTAACCCAGCAGAGCCGCCTGTTTGGTGACAAATCTCGCATCGCCGTGCGATAGTTTTCCGCGCAGCCCGTGATCGAGGTGGCAGACGATCAGCTTTTGAAATCCCAAGCACTTCAAGGCATGGAGGAGCGCCATAGAATCCCGTCCACCCGAGACTCCGACGAGATAGCTCCGGGCGCGCGGGTGCTCTTCCATGGCTTCAGCAACAGCCGTGTCCACCGGATCAGATTTTTTCAGCACCGAAATATTTGTGGAGGGCCGGAGGGAGGGCGATCGAGCCGTCGGGCTGGAGGCAGGATTCGAGCAGCGCGACGTAGAGCCGAGCCAGCGCGGTTCCGGATCCGTTTAGTGTGTGGCAGAAGCGGTTCTTGTCGCCTTTGAAGCGGAGGTTCATCCGGCGCGCCTGGTAGTCGCCGAAATTCG
>CAZSDC010000035.1:0-22118 GCA_964605515.1 uncultured Chthoniobacter sp. | reverse complement strand
GGAGATTGAACATTGTGACTCCTCATGTTTTACCCATTTGATTCAGCGCGGGGGCGTATTATTGAACAACACGCTGCATTTTATCTAAAAATGCGGCACGAAAAGGCACACTGGGGCGATAGTGTTGCATGAAGGGATTTTGCAGTCCGGCAACACCTGGGCAAGGGAAATATATTATGTCCGAGCAAGTCCTGGATGGTTCGGATGTCGATGCCTCTTTCCAGGAGGCGGCGGACAACACCCGAGCGTTTGCGCGTTCATAATACACCCAAATCCGGCAGAAGAGACTCACGCCAAGGATGTAATGCACGCAAAGAAATACACTGATGAAGAATATGGAACTTACCACCAGGGTGATACGTTTTTCATCCAATTCTTTCTGTATCTTTTCGCCTTAGTGTGCCCTGCGCCCTTGGCGTGAAATTTCACTGCTCTTTCCGGGTTTGTTGGAAGAGAGCGATTCGAGGAATGCGGCGGCGGTTCTGGCGGCATCGGGATGGGAGAGAGGCGCGGTGGCCGCCAGGCGCTCGCGGTAGAGTCTGCCTCCATCGGCAAACGTCCTGCGAACAGCAGCCGCGATGGCCGGTGGTGTTGTGGCGAGTTCCCCGGCACCGCTTTCGATAAGCAGGCGGGCATTCCCCTCTTCCTGGCCAGGAACGATCTGCGTGATGAGCATGGGGGTTTTTGCAGCAAGCGCTTCCTGTACGGTCGCCCCGCCGGCTTTGCTGATAAGCAGATGGCTTCTGCGGATGAGGTTTGGGATTTCCGGGGTCCATCCGTGGATTTCGATTGGCTTTCCAGCGGTCTCCGCAATCCGCTCAAGCCTTTTTCGCAATTCCGCATCGTGTCCGACAGTGACGGTGAGATGAACGCCATCGATCGGGATCAATGCGGCCACCACATCCGCCGCGAGGTGGTGAGCGGAGTTCACCATGAAGAGGACCTCGTACGGTGGCCCATCCCGTTCCGGCTGCCGCTCTGCGAAGACCAGTGGCACCGGGAATCCCGTCACGCGGATCTTCTCGACTGGAACCCCTGCCTGACGCATCACCTCGCCGGTCGCGTCGTTCGGAACCAGGAAGAAATCGCTGCCGCAACGGAACCACACGGAATTGACGGTCAGCGAATCGGTGACGACCGTGATCAGACGGGCGTCACCGACCTCCCCCCGCCTATGGATCAAGTCCAGCAAATGCCCGTAGCCCGGATACGTGCTAACAATCACATCCGGTTTCAGGCGGGAAATTGTTCTGCCGAGGAGGCGGGCGGCGCGCCCAAACACCCCGATGCCACCCCCGACCACAGCCGTCCGGTCGAGGACAAAAAATACTGCGCTCCAGAGCATCGGGACATGATTGATGATATGGAGGTAGACCGTGCGGACCAGGCTGTTCACCCACCCGTAGGCCTCGGCAAAGATGTCGTGCACCTCGACCTCAACCCCCGCTTCGCGAAGGGCGGCGGCCAGATTCCGCGCGGCGGCATTGTGCCCTTCCCCGAATGCCGCCGTCAGCACCAGAACGGATTTCAAAGCCATTTCTTCCGTTTGAAGAAGATGAGCATTCCCACGACTGAGCACAGGCACACCGCCCAAAAATAGAGGTATCCGAACGGCCAGTTCAGCTCCGGCATGTTCCACTTCTGATCGGTGTTGAAATTCATTCCGTAAACGCCGGCGAGAAATGTGAGCGGGATGAAGAGGACGGTGACCACCGTCAATACGCGCATGATCTCGTTCGTCCGGAATCCCAGGCTGGACAGATAGAGGTCCATCAGGCCGGCGGTCAGGTCGCGGTAGCTTTCGATGATATCTATGATCTGGGTGATGTGGTCGTAGCAGTCGCGCAGGAAGATCTGCGTCTCGTGCCCGATCAGGCCGGTATCGTCGCGGATGAGCGTGTTAAAGATGTCCCGGTGCGGCCAGGCGGCGCGGCGGAGTTGAAGGAGCAGCCGTTTGGCCTCGTAGAGTTTTTTCAGGGAGGCGCGGGTCGGCTTGTCGAGCAGTTCCTCCTCCACAGCCTCGATCGAATCTCCAACCAGCTCGAGCACGGGAAATATCCGGTCCACCGTCGCGTCGAGCAGCGCGTAGGCTAAGTAGTCGGCCTTCATTTTTCTGGCGAACCCCCGTCCGGCGCGAAGCCTGGAACGAACCTGATCAAAGACGTCGTGGCCGCATTCCTCCTGGATGGTGATGAGAAAATGGTCGCCGAGGAAAATGCTGACCTGCTCGAACGTGAGCTGGTTCTCCTCGTTGAAATAGATCATCTCGCTGACGATGAAGAAGTGGTTAGTGAAGTGCTCGACCTTCGGGCGCTGCGTCGTGTTGAGGACATCCTCGAGAGCGAGCGGATGGATGTGAAAATGCTCGCCCAGCTTGTGCAGGACATCGAGGTCGCCGAGCCCGTCAATATTGATCCAGTTGACTTTGTTCGGATCGAGCTTGGCCAGGAGTTCCTCGAAATTATCGAACTCGGCCTCATAGATCGTTTCCACATCGTATTGGATGAGGCTGATGTCCGCCTTCGCCTTCGAACCCTGACGGGGCAGCAGTGTGGCCGGAGGGGTGCCGGCAGTTTTGTAGTTGATGCGGATCATCGGGATCTCTGCCCGCGAGGATTTTTCGCGGACCCTTGCGAACGCTGCCTGACCTGAGCGGACCTGACAACGGAAAAGTGGTCCCATCCGTCCGGCCATTCGCGTGGGGCTGATCCCGTGGCGTTGAGTGATCCGATGCACGTGAGCAGAGTGCGCGGAAATTTGCCCTTCCACATTTTTACGAGCGCGGAGGCCCGGCGCGGCCTGATGGCGAACAGAAGTTCATAGTCCTCCCCATCGGTCAGGCCGCCAGAGATCTCCGAGCCTTGGCGCAGCGGAAGGCTCGCCAGATCCACCTCGAACCCGCATCCGGAAGCTCTTGCGAGACGTGGCAGGTCGCTTCCGAGCCCATCGCTGATGTCCATCATGGCGCTCGGGCGGGCCGTTTCCGCGAGCCAGCGGCCTTCCTTCAGGCGGGGAGAAAAATC
This sequence comes from uncultured Chthoniobacter sp., assembly GCA_964605515.1. Taxonomy (GTDB): domain Bacteria; phylum Verrucomicrobiota; class Verrucomicrobiia; order Chthoniobacterales; family Terrimicrobiaceae; genus QYQL01. Next base: position 19,095 of record CAZSDC010000035.1, on the reverse strand, counting down.
CAGGTGGTGTCCGGAGAGTGAACCTCCGAGGCGTCCGGTGACAAAGAGCAGGTCGCCGGCCCGCCCTCCGCTCCGGCAAACAAATCGTCCGCCGGGTGCGATGCCGGTCAGAGCGACCGACACAGCGATCCCGCTGGCTTGGCGGGACGTCTCCCCTCCTGCGATCGCCACACCGAATTTCCGCGCAGCCTTCCGGATTCCCCTGTAAAAATCCACCCAATATCCGGGGTTGAGATCCGGCGGTGAGAAGATTGTAATAAGCGCATGAAGGGGGTCGCCCCCCATCGCAGCGATATCGCTCAGCGGCCTGCAGAGCGCCTTCCATCCGACCCGGACCGGGTCCTGCCCGCGCAGAAAGTGGATCCCCTCAGCGATGCAATCGGTCTTCAAAAGCACCAGGTCCCCGCCCACGCGCGCCACGGCGCAATCATCGCCGGGACCAACAACCAGATCGTCCAAACCGGGCAGGCCGGGCAGAATTTTTCCGAGCAGGCGGTCTTCTTCGGAAAGTTTCATTTGGCGAGGTCCGGCCAGAAGATCGCGGCGACGATCGTGAGCGCATTGAAGGCTGCGTGCATCGAAACTGGCGCCCAAAGCGATCCGCAGCGTTCATAAACCAGCGCCAGACCGACCGCGAGGACGATCAACCCCGGCAATGATGGGAGGTGGCCGTGGATCAACGCGAAGAGGACCGATGAAATCGCAATCGCCATCATCCGCCCACAGGATTTGCGCAGAACTCCGTAAAGGCATCCGCGAAAAATCAACTCCTCGGTCACAGGCGCCGCGATGACGGCAATCCCGAACACAGCCGCCCTCGCCTGCCATCCGCTGCTCTTCAGAAGAAAATCGACAATCGCCTGCGGGGCTTGGTCGGGCGCGCTAAACGTGTATGTCAAGGACTGCACAAAATACACGATCGGGAGAAACATCACCAGCCAACCCGCGATCACCCGCCAACTCCACCCGCGCACATCCAGACCGAAGGTTTCGCGCAGGTCGAAATTCCGGAACATCAAGAATCCCACCACGAGCAGAACCAGGGCCACATACAAGACCAGACTGGTTCCGAGCGAGCCCATGTCGATCCTGCCAGCTGGCCGGCCGGCCGATGCCGCCGCCATCGCCAGAAAAAACAGGACAAGCCCGGCGGTGAACGTCATTTCCGGCCAGGCCCAGCGCGCTTCAGGGAACCCGTTCGGGTTCGAGAGCGCGAGCGGAACAGCCCGGCGAAGAATCGCCAGAGAAATAACCGCAGCCACCAGCAGAAGTGAAATTTGCAGGCCCACCCGATCACGGATACCTGCTCACGCGGAAAACTTCCAGCCCGGTTATCGCGCGCAAGGAGCCTTGCTCATCCTAACCCGTCGCTGAACGGGCCCGGCGTTCCCGCTGTGCCACTTCTCCTCTTAACCGATTCCCTTGCAGGCCTGAATATCTAAAACTGCGCTTCCCTACCAATGTTACAGGAGGATCCTCTTTGCAGGTGCATGAGGAGATATAGGACAGTTTACGTCCTATGTATCTGCCGCCACAGCTCCATTTCTATTTCAGACAACCAACCGCCAGACCTGGTGAACAATCCATTTCTCACCCCTATCTTTAGGAGCAACGGCACCGATTTATACGCCAGGACATTTCCAAAACACGCAAACAGAGCATAGGATAGTTTATGTCCTACACCTTAAACAAATTTCATTGTTCCACGTGGAACAGTGGCACAGTCAGCCCGATAATTTTCCACACTTATGCCGGAACGAAGCGCATGAAAAACCAAGTGGCTTCACAGCCACCTGGTCGCATTCCGCCTGAAACGCCCGCGCGAAGAGCCTGGTCAATAGCCACATTGAATGTTTGTTGCGGGGGCAACGCGTCGCGATCCGCCAACATCACGACCTCCCAAAAGAGCCACAGACAAACCTCAGTGATGCACGCCTGAATACGGCGTTTACGAAACAGGCCCCATGTTCCGCCATGGAAAACGCCGTTTTCTGGCGTAACATCGCGATCGCCGATGTTCCACGTGGAACATTGGCGAAGCCACTCAGATCGTCTGAGCTAAAAATCCCCCGTCCACACGAAGATCAACGCCCGTCACAAACGAAGCAGCCTTGGTAGAGGCCAGGAAAACCGCAGCTCCCGCAAGCTCTTCCGACGAACCAAATCGGGCCATTGGTGTATGGGATAAAATCGAGGCGGCGCGGGGAGTTGGGGATCCATCGGGGTTAAAGAGGAGGCGACGGTTCTGCTCCGCCGGAAAAAATCCCGGAGTGAGAGAATTGACCCTCACGCCGTGCGGGGCCCATTCACGGGCGAGGAATTGGGTCAGATTGAGCACCGCCGCTTTCGCCGCCGAGTAGGCCACGACGCGGGAAAGGGGTAGGTGAGCAGAAACGCTTGCAATATTGATAATACTTCCTTTCTTTGCAGAAACCATCGCCGGCCCAAAGACCTGACAGGGGAGAAGGACGCCACCAATGAGGTTAAGGTCAAAGTTAGCGCTCCAATCCCCGACGGCGATGTTCTCAAAAGCATTCTCAGGCGTGACAGTGACACGAGGATCGTTTCCCCCCGCAGCATTGACGAGAACTGTGGGAGTCCCAAAATGTCCACAGACACTTGCGAGAAGGTTTTCCAGAGATTGCTTTGAGGAGGTATCCGCTTCAAAAAATACGGCGGTGCCTCCGGCTTGCGAAATGGCATCCACCCGCTCAGCGCCGCGCGCGGCATTGCGTCCAGCCACAACAACCTTCGCGTTGTTGGCAGCCAAACCATTCGCCAAAGCGCCACCAAGAACTCCGGTTCCGCCGATCACCACGGCGATATCGTCTGCCAAGTCAAATAGGTTCATGACCAGAGATTAGTCAAAACGGTTTCGTTTGGCATCGCTTTTTTTGATTTGCCCGCGAATCTTTTCGGATCATAAAGGGATTGGCCAAATGAAAGACACCCAGAACGAACCAGACAACCGCCATCTTCCGATCAACCGGGTTGGCGTAAAGGCGCTGCGATACCCTATCCAGATCCGGGACAAAGACCACGCCACACAGAGCACGATCGCGACAGTTCAGCTCACAGTGGATCTTCCTCACCATTTCAAGGGCACACACATGAGCCGGTTCATTGAGGTTCTAGGATCGCATGGTCCCGTCGTGCACGTGGCAAATATCCGCGACATCCTCGAGCAACTCACAAAACGACTCGAAAGCGACTGCGCACACCTGGATTTTGAGTTTCCATTTTTCCTGGAGAAAACAGCTCCGGTGACCCGCTCAAAAGGTCTGGTGGATTACGAAGCGAAATTTCAAGCAACGCTCGAGCGTGGGAAAATGGACTTTCTGGTACAGGTGATCGTCCCGGTTACCACCCTTTGCCCGTGTTCCAAGGCGATCAGCAAAGCCGGGGCACACAACCAGCGCGGCCATGTGACGCTCGCGGTCCGCTGCCGGAAACCGATGTGGATCGAGGACATGATCCGCCTCGTCGAAGACTCGGCCAGTTCTGAACTCTTCAGCCTGCTCAAGCGTCCGGATGAAAAAGCCGTCACTGAGCGTGCCTATGACAATCCGGTCTTTGTTGAAGACCTTGTGCGTAATGTGGCGGCGCGATGCGAAGCAGACCAGAACATCCTCTGGTATCGGGTCGAGGCAGAAAATTTTGAATCCATCCACAACCACAACGCTTACGCACTCATAGAAAAACCCGACTCAAGCCACTAGTTTGTATTGTCGCAAGTTGATTATTGTTAACATGTTAATTTGATTTTCATCCGCAACACAAATCTTCTATTATGATCAAAACAGCCATCGGATTTTTTCTCATTATTCTCCTCGGATCCCTGCTCTCGTCACTGCTTGGAGGAGCTTTCGCATGGGTGATCTCGGCCATCTCCCCGGAGTTTGTTACGGGGCTGTTCTCGCTTTCGAAGGATCATGATGGCGTTTCCCGCTATGCATTCACGGTGGGGATGGTTTGGGGCTTGTTTATTGGAGCCGCAGTTTCTGGCTTTTCCTGTTTTCTTTCCACGCTACTGAAACTCATCAAGCTCCGAATTGAGCACACAAGCCAGAAAGGCAGCTAGCAGCAGAGTGTCGTTTCGGCCGTCCAGAGGTTTGGGCCGAATCGGGCTTCGGCACGCTTTGCCAGAGAGCCTGCGTCGCCATGCAGGATAGCGAACAGGGTTGAACCGGAACCGGACATCATGGCGGAGACAACCTCCTCCTGTTCGAGAAGCCAGGACTTTATTGTGGGAAGGAGGAGGAATTTTTGAAAGACCGTCTGTTCGAAGTCATTGACGAGGCCAATTTTTCCGTGAAACTGCCGCCTGTCGTTTGCCGTCTGATGCGGCTTCCAGGTTTGGTACGCCCAACCCGTGGAGACGGGAAAAGGTGGCTTGAGAAGAAGGAGTTTTGCGGGTGGGATCTCGTCGGCGTCCATCATTAACTCGCCGCGGCCGCGGCACAACTTTGGGCAGGGCCGTATGAAAAACGGCGTATCAGATCCGAGAGATGAGGCCAGCGATTCTAACCCGACCACTCCAAGCCGGGTATTATGGAGTTGATCCAGCGCCTTGAGAACCGCTGCAGCATCGCTGCTCCCGCCGCCGAGGCCGGCGCCATGCGGGATATTCTTCCGAAGATTAATGCGTGTGTGAAAGTGAAGGCCCGTGAAGTCTCGAAACGCTTCAACCGCACGCCAAACAAGGTTCTCCGGCCCGCTTGAAATCTCAGCCTGATCGCATTTCAAATCAATTCCTTCGCCATTGGAAATGTGGATCTCGATCTCGTCGGCCAGCGAGACCGGCACCATGAGCGTCTCAATGTCATGAAACCCGTCCGGGCGTTTCGCGAGAATCCGGAGCACAAGGTTGACTTTGGCTGGCGCCTGAATTGTCATGAGGGCACCATCATCCGCCAATGTCCGTTCCTGCCAAAGAAAAAATCATCGTTGCCATTGATTCTCCGGATATTCAATCCGCCCTTGCGCTGATCAAACCGCTTGCCAGTGAGGGCTGTGTCTTCAAGGTGGGGCTTCAGCTTTTTACGGCGGTCGGACCCGAGATTGTGCGGGCGATCCAGTCGCTTGGGGCAAAGGTCTTTTTGGATTTGAAGTTCCACGATATCCCAAACACGGCCAAAGAGGCGGTCCGGTCTGCCGTGACGCTGGGGGTTGATATGACGACCATCCACCTCGCCGGCGGTCCAGCGATGGTGGCAGAGTCTGTTAGCGCGGCCGAAAACTCCAAGACTCTGGTGCTCGGGGTGACAGTCCTGACCAGCATGGACGACGAGACGCTCGATATCGTAGGAATCCCGCGGCCGGCGGCGGACCAAGTGATCCACTTGGCCGAGATGGGCGCAAACTGCCGGTTGCGCGGAGTCGTGGCGAGCCCGCATGAGATCAGCCCGTTACGCGAGGAGTTCGGCCACGGGCTCGTGATTGTCACGCCAGGTGTTCGGCCCGCCGGAAGCGACAAGGGCGACCAGCGCCGCGTGATGACGCCGGGCGAGGCTGTCCGGTGCGGCGCGGACTATCTGGTCATCGGGCGTCCCATCACTGCTGACAAGTCGCCGCGCGACTCCTTCCTCCGGATTGCCGAAGAAATCAGCGCAGCGCAGTAGACATAGCGAACGCTGGGTTCCGATTTGTTCACAATCTAGAAGAAGAAGAAAGGATGGATGGCAGACTATTTCATCATATTCATCTTGTGAACAAGCCGGCCCAAAAGCGTTCCAAGCCCGACAGGAGCGGGTTCCAGACGGAAACTTGCCCGTGAATAAAATCAGGTCCGCCGGGTAATGTGGCCAACAAACCCAGGAAACGACCGGGTTCTTGGCAGAAAGACCGGCGAACCCACAACTTGTTCACCGTTCATCCACAAACGGAAAAAATCAACGGGTGAAGAAAAGAGCAAGGGGAATGGACACAGCCGCGAGGACCGTGCTCAACACAATCGACCCGCTGGCAAGAGCGGTGTCGCCATTCATCTGCCGAGCCATCACGAAAGCCGCAGCCGCAGTGGGGCAGGCGGACAAAACCAGCGCGATCCGCAGGTCGCTTCCCGCAATGCCAAAATACGGGGCGGAAAGAAAAACTAGGATCGGAAGAAAAACTGTTTTGAGCAGAGAGGCCGCGAGGATTCCTCCGATCTTGTCTCCGATCCTGGCATGCGCAAGCGAACCTCCGATGCAGAGGAGTGCGATAGGCACGGCGGCACCCCCAAGGGATTCCAACGTCCGGTCTAAAAACACTGGAAGTCCGGTGCGGGTGAGAGCCAATGGAACTCCGGCCATGCCAGCGAGAAGCAGGGGGTTCGAAAAAATCGAAACCAGTGCCGCGCGCGCCGGATTTTCAGATTTATGTCCGACGCTGAGAACCACGACCGCGAGAATATTGAAAAACGCCATAAGGAACGCCATCACGATCACGGCGGTCCCAAAGGCCTCACTCTTTCCTGGGAGGCCCTCAAAAGAATACGCCAAAACAGGAATTCCGATGTAGGCGAGGTTTCCACGAAACGCCGACTGCGAAAGTGTTCCGTGTGACGAACGCGGCATGCCCATGAGGACGGAAGCGACCCACCCACCCGCCGCCGCAATTACAGTCGCGGCGAGCAGAAGCCCGAGAAGAGAAAACGTCTTCGGCCCCGGGTGTTCGGCGTGCACGACCGAACGAAACAGAAGGGCCGGCAAGGCGACCCAAAAAACCAGCTTGTTCAAATCCCCGGAAAATTCGGGCCCGAGAAAGCGGAGCCGCCCGAGAAAAACCCCCAACAAAACGAGCAGCAGAATCGGAGCGAGAATCGGGATCACAGAAACAACTCGGTTCCGGATTCCATGGCCGGCCAGCGAAGACGGAGCGAGGCTGCATGGCCGTGTTTATCGATCAGGCATTCAAGGCTGGTGCGCACGAGCTCGCCCATTGTAGCACACCCGAGAAAGCGCGCTTCCTTGTAGTGGTCTGCCAGTTCGGCCCGGAGGTGATGGACGTTGTGCTCTGGAGCCAGGTCTTCGACAGCCATCACGTCGAGCAACATTGTGAGCCGGTCGTGGATGAGCTGCATCCGGCGGAGGATCAGGGATTGCTCCTCCCGCTGGTATTGCATCGCGGTCTGAACGTTCAGATGATTCATGCAATAGAGCACGAGCGGCTTGTTCTCCTTGAAAAATTGCGGAAGGTAAAAATTCTTACGTTCGTTGTGGCATTGCTGGTCGAAATCCATCGCCCGGATCCGGATCTGGACCTCCTCGACATCCGGCGTCATGTCCATCACGAAGTTGCAGGCGCGCATGTCTCCGAGAAGCCGGAGAAAGCAGCGCTCGTTGAATTTAACGAGTTCCTTGGCCAGCCGGACGATCTTCACCTGAGGATTGTGCAGCCAATCTTTGATGAAGAGGTCGCCCGGGATCCCCGCGACATGCTCCTCGACAAGGGTGTTTCCGCTTGTGAGATAGTGCATGCGGTTGGGAGACAGGAGATGCTCGAGTTCGAGGCCGTAGACGCGGGATGCGTCGGCGCGCTTGATGTAAAAGTAATCCTGATTGTCGTTGTAAGAGTTGACGATCCTGATCCGGAACGGCTGTGTGTTTCCGAAAGAACAATAGTCCACGCGGTCCACGTAAAGATGATCGAGCGCCGACCGGTCGCCGCCGCTCTTCAAGAGGGCATAGACTTCCTTCAGCGCCTCAAATATCCTCGGCATCTCAAACGAGCGGTAGCCGACGGTCTGCCACAGCGTGTCATTCCCGGCCTTGTCCAGCAGTGGGCCGCTCACATGAAAATAAAACAAATCCGAGTAGGTGAGCGGGAGCGCGACCTCCCGGTTGAATTTTGCCAGATACTCCCGCAGGCCGGCCTGCACGGGATAGATCGGCTTCTTAAAAATCGTTGGCATGTCTCCCAGACTTTGCCCTCAGGGCTTGTGTGGCTCCGCGATTTCGCCGGAACGCCGGGGTTCGCTATTCTCCAGGCGGTGCACCTCGGCGGTCGCCTGATCGGTTGCCTCCTTCGCGATGTCGATCAGCTCCTTGTCAAAATCCGTGGAGCGCTCCGCCTCAAGGAGCACGACCTGCATCTGGTTGAAATAGTTCAGCAGGATATGGTGCGATTGCCTCACTGTCTGCTTGAACACCTCGAGGCGCTTTTTCTCGCCGAGCACTTGTAGCCGGTATGCGCTCCTGGTGAGGAAATAGATCAAACACCCGGAGCCGATGACGTAGATCCACCCCTTGATCGTTTGCCATCCGGTCAATGCTGCTGTGTCATAGGCAGAGATCAGGCCCAGTAACCGGTCCGTCAAAGAAATCCAGAGCCCTCCGAACAGCAGATACCACAAGGTGATTCGGAGATAGGGTTTCATGTTCGAAAAGCGATCTGCCCGCAGGGCTCGTGAGCAACCCGGAGCCGGCGGAGTATGCCACGCCATTGGACGGGATGCAATTCGGGAATGTCATTCGGGAATGTCCTGCTCCCGTCCCGCGGACCGCCACGGAGGTTTTGCTTGCGCGATTCAAAAAGTGCGGACAGAAACACACAGGGTTTTCAATTTATGAAGAAGGGCAATTCTGTTCCGGATTACGTGGCGATCGGATTCGACAAAATCGATCGCGATCTTCAATTCCTCCTCGAGTGTTTCCGCGAGGTGCTCGGGGAGCTCGGGCTGGGCGAGCTGGCTGAGGACTTGAAGTGGTTTGGGCGCGGAGCACCAAAGATCGAGGCGGCGGATCTGCCGGCCCGGCTTGGCCTGGTCTACTCGATTGCGTTCCAGCTCCTGAACATGGTGGAAGAAAATACGGCCGCCCACATGCGGGCGCTCCGCGAGGAGGAGGAGGGGCTGACGGCTGAGCGCGGGCTCTGGGGCGAGCAGTTTGCCCGGCTGAAGAAGTTCGGGGCGGAGGAGAAGGAGATCGCGTCTGCGCTCGGAAAAGTTTCCGTCGAGCCGGTGCTGACCGCGCACCCGACCGAGGCGAAGCGGCTCGCTGTGCTCGACCAGCACCGGGCGATCTACGCGCTCCTCGCGACCCGTAACCGCGGACATATTTCTGCTTCCGAGGAGCGGTCCATCCGCGTCAGGACCAAGGCTGCTCTCGAACGCCTCTGGCGGACCGGGGAAATTTTGCTTGAGAAGCCGAAACTCGCAGACGAGCTCCGCAATGTGATGCATTACCTGCGCGACGTTTTTCCCACGGTGCTTCCCGAGCTCGACGAGCGCCTTCGCCATGCCTGGCAGGATACAGGGTTCGATCCGCTGTTGTTGGAGAAAGAGGACCAGCTCCCGCAAATCCGCTTTGGCACATGGGTGGGCGGTGACCGGGACGGGCATCCTGGCGTCACGTCCGCCGTCACTGCGGAAACGCTGGAAAGCCTCCGCGCAAACGCCCTAGTGGTCCTGGCCCGCGAACTTTCGGCGCTCGCTGAGAAGTTGAGCCTATCGGAATGGATGCAGCCGCTTCCGGCGTCGCTCGTTGCAGCCCGCGAAAAGCTGGCTGCGGAATTGGGTGAGCGGGCACAGCCGATCCTCACCACAAATGTCGGGGAACCATGGCGGCAATATGTTGAGCTGATGATCGACCGCCTGCCGGTCGATCTGGCCCCGCACCAGCCGTCCCGGCTTTGCGAGGGCGGAGGCAGATACCGGTTTGCCAGCGAGCTCAGGGCGGATCTGCAGACGCTACGGGATTCGCTCAAGGAGGTCGGAGCGGACCGCCTGGCTGACACCGATGTCCGACCGGTGCTGCGAGCCGTGCAGGTTTTTGGCTTTCACCTCGCCCAGCTCGACATCCGGCAGAACAGCGTCTTCCACGCCAAGGCGCTCTCGCAGTTGATGAATGCCGCTGGCCTCGATGGCAGCCAGTGGGAAGAGTGGAGCGAGACCGAAAGGCTTCGCTTCCTGGAACAGGAACTGCGCTCGCCCCGGCCGTTTCTCCACGCGAATGCGTCGGCTGGTCCGGAAGCGGATACGGTAATCGGTTGCTTCCGGGTGCTCGCTGCGCATATTGCGCGGTGCGGCGCGGACGGTATCGGAGCTCTTATTGTCAGCATGACGAGGCGGCTCTCGGACCTGCTTGCCGTCTATGTGCTGGCGCGTGAAGCCGGGCTGACGCGCATGCGACCGGATGGCCAGGTCTGCGTGCTGCCTGTGGTGCCGCTTTTTGAAACGCTGGATGACCTCGAAGCGGCGCCGTCCATTCTGGGCTCGTTTTTGGAACAGCCGATGACCCGCCGCAGCCTCGATTTCCTGGCTTGGAACTGGGGCGGTGAACCCCGACCGCTTTCGCAGCAGGTCATGGTCGGGTATAGCGACAGCAACAAGGACTCGGGAATTTTTGCGAGCCAATGGGGATTGCAGAAAGCGCAGTCCCGCCTGGCACAGCTCGGACGCGATGCCGGCGTGCGGCTCCGGTTTTTTCATGGGCGCGGCGGGACAGTGAGCCGCGGCGCAGGCCCCACGCACCGGTTTCTCGAAGCGCTTCCGAACAACTCGCTGACCGGAGGGATCCGCCTCACCGAGCAGGGCGAGACGATCGCGCAGAAGTTCGGCAACTTTGTCACTGCGGCCTACAACCTCGAGCTTCTCGTCGCCGGCGTCGCCGCCACCACCGTTGAACATGAGCAGGGTGAACCGCTGCCGCCGCCGCTCGCGCCTGTGCTGGAGCGGCTTTCGCGGTCGAGCCAGCGCGGATATCGGCGGCTCATCGAAGCCGAGGGGTTCCTCGCCTTCTACCGGCAGGCCACGCCGATTGACGCGCTGGAGCACAGCAGCATCGGCTCCCGTCCGTCGCGGCGCACCGGCCAGCCGAGCCTTGCGGACCTGCGGGCGATCCCCTGGGTTTTCAGCTGGAGCCAGGCCCGCTTCTATGTGCCCGGATGGTTTGGCGCCGGTTCAGGCTTGAAGGACCTGAGCAACGAGGAATTGGGGGAGATCAAAAACCAGATCCGCACGTGGCCGTTCCTCCATTACGTGCTGACGAATATCGAATCCAGCATCGCCAGCACCGACCCCGAACTGATGCGGGAGTATGCCGAGTTGGTTGAAGATCCGGCCCTGCGCGAGCGTTTCATGAAAATCATTTTCGACGAATGGCATCTCACCCGCGAGATGCTGGAAAAGCTGCGCGGCTCCCCGATGACCGACCGCAGGCCCCGCATGCTGAAGACCCTCGGCCTCCGCGCCGAGGCCCTCCGCGTGCTGCATCTGCAGGAGATCCACCTGCTCAAGAAATGGCGCGGACTCAAGCGCGCAGGCGACGAGGCGGGCGCAGACAAAATGCTCCCCGACCTGCTGCTCTCGATCAACGCGATCGCCAGCGGGCTCCGGACGACCGGTTGAGAATCTCCCGGATTGCTGAAGGGACCGGCGCCGTCCGGTCCGACTTTATCAAGCGACCCCGCTCCCTCAATCCCGCCCGAAGCGCCATTTCCAGCAGCCAGCCAGGCCGGGTATCCCGCGCTAAAAACACAGCCATCAGTCCTAATTATAGATAAAACATTCTTTTTATCTTGATATAGCACGAGAGCCGGTTAGGAATGAGCTCTCATCAATCCCAACCCACAACCAAGTTTCCATCTATTATGAGTTCCATGTTTTGTTATCAGTGTGAGCAATCCTCCCAGCGCACCGGCTGCACGGCGGTCGGCGTGTGTGGAAAAAACCCCGAGACGGCGGCGCTGCAGGACCTGCTGCTGCACGCACTGAAAGGCGTGAGTGTCTTTGCGCATCGGGCGGCGAAGGCGGGCGCGCGATCGGAGGCGCTGGAGCGGTTCGCGCTCGACGCGCTGTTTACGACAGTGACAAACGTGAATTTTGATCCGGACCGGCTTCATGGCATGCTGGTAGAGGCCGGGCGGCATCTCGAAGCTGCGCGCAGGCTTTATGCGGGAGTCCGGACCGCAGCAGATCCGGCGTCGTTCAACGGCGCGACTTGTTTTGTTCCGGCGGAAAATCTGGACGACCTGATCCGGCAGGGCGAGGAAACCGGGATCGAGGGGCGGCAGGAGACGATTGGGGCGGACCTGCTCGGCTTGCAGGAACTCCTGACATACGGTCTGAAAGGCATGGCGGCCTACGCGTGGCATGTGCGCGATGCGGGTGGCGACACAGGGGAGACATCCCTGTTTATCTTCGAGGCGCTGGCGGCGATCGCTCCGGGTGAAACAACGACCGTTGGCCAGCTGCTCGGGCTTTGCATGAAATGCGGTGCCGCAAATTTTCAGGTTCTGGAATCCCTCGACGGCGTCCACACGAAGCGGTTCGGCCATCCGTTACCCACGCAGGTCCGTCTCGACCCGGTTGCCGGCCCGTGCATCCTGGTCTCCGGCCACAATCTGGAAGACCTGATGGCTCTCCTCGATCAGACAAAAGGCACCGGGATCAACGTCTATACGCATGGCGAGATGCTCCCGGCGCACGGGTATCCGGAGCTGCACAAGCACCCGCACCTCGTCGGGCACTACGGCGGCGCATGGCAGGATCAGGCGAGGGATTTCGACCGGTTTCCGGGGGCGATCCTCATGACGACGAACTGCATCCAGCTTCCAAAGCAGAGCTATTTCCAGCGGCTTTTCACCTGCGGGCTCGTCGCTTGGCCGGGAGTCCGGCACATCGGCAGCCGGGATTTTTCCGCGGTCATCAAGACCGCTCAGCGCTCGCCCGGATTCCCGGCGGACATCGAGGGCAAAACCCTCACGCTCGGGTTCGGGCACAACGCCGTCCTTGGCGTCGCGGACGAGATTGTGGCCGCAGTAAAATCGGGGGCGATCCGGCATTTCTTCCTCGTGGGTGGATGCGACGGAGCAAAAACCGGGCGCAACTACTATACCGAATTCACCGAGCAGATCCCATCCGACTGCGTCATCCTAACGCTCGGATGCGGGAAGTTCCGTTTCAACCGCAACGAATTCGGAACGATCGGCGGCATCCCGCGGCTCCTTGATTGCGGGCAGTGCAACGACGCCTATTCTGCGATCAAGATCGCCGCCGCTCTCGCCGAGGCGTTCGGCTGTGGAATCAACGACCTTCCGCTTTCGCTCAATATTTCGTGGTATGAGCAGAAGGCGGTGGCTGTCCTGCTCACGCTGCTCCACCTTGGTGTTCGCAACATCCGGCTCGGTCCGACGCTGCCGGCGTTCGCGACTCCAGCGATCGTGGCGGCCCTCCAGGAAAAATTCAACCTTCTGCCGATCACGACGGCGGAGGCTGATCTGGTTGACTGCCTTAAAGGATAAGGTGCACACTGCGCGCCGATGTTCATCTACGGAAAGACCTCGGCGAATGCGATTGCGGTAATGAGTTACCTGGCTGCGGATCCCGGCAGCCGGTCCGGTTCCGGCGAGATCGCTAAATCGCGCCGGATTTCGCGGGCGCTGACGGCCAAGCTCCTCACGCAACTTGCCGCGGCCGGCCTGGTCAGCGGCCAGCCCGGGCCGGGTGGCGGCTATACTCTTGCCAAGCCAGCCAAAGAAATCTGCCTGTTCGACATCGTCTCACTGTTCGAGCAGACTGCGGAGCCCTCGGTCTGTCCGTTCGGTCACGGTTGGTGCGGCAAAGGAGACCCCTGCCCGCTGCACGAGACTCTTGGGAAGATGATTGCAGGCAATCTTGCCTTTCTGGAAAAGACCAGCCTCGCCGTCTTCTCCAACAAATCCCTGAAGAAGACGCAACGCTGAGTTGCTCTGCCGAAGTCCCCCGACAGGGAGAAGGCACAAAAAACCCGGCGCGGCGAGACCGCGCCGGGTTTTTTGGAATTGGTTTTACTTCTCGTCGAGCGCTGAAACGCCTGGAAGCGACTTGCCTTCGAGGAGTTCGAGCGAGGCGCCTCCGCCGGTCGAGCAATGGCTCACCTTGTCGGCGACTTTGAATTTTTTCGCTGCGGTTGCTGTGTCGCCCCCTCCGACCACGCTGATCGCCCCGGCGGCTGTGGCTGATGCGACGGCGTCGGCCATGCTCTTCGTGCCTTCCGCAAAGCGGTCGAACTCGAAGACACCGGCGGGACCGTTCCAGATGATCGTTTTCGCGCGGCCGATCACTTCGGCAAAAAGCGCGCGGCTCTTCGGCCCGACATCCAGGCCCATCCATCCGTCCGGAATCCCGGTCTTGTCGTCGGATTCGCGGATCTCGGCATCCGGAGCAAATTTGTCCGCACAGACAAAATCCACCGGCAGGTGGATCTGCACGCCTTTTTCCTTCGCTTTGGTCATCAGCTCGACGACGATTTTTGCGCCATCGGGATCGAATAGGCTGTTGCCGATCGGCATATTGCTGAGAACGCTCTTGAACGTGTAGGCCATGCCGCCGCCGATGATGATCTCATTGGCGTTGTCGAGCAGGTTACTGATGAGCGGAATTTTGTCCGCTACTTTCGCGCCGCCGAGGATGGCGAGGAGCGGGCGCTTCGGATGGTCGAGGACCGCCGCGAACGCATCGAGTTCTTTCTGCATGAGGAAGCCGGCGACCTTGTCCGGTAGCGCGACGCCGACGACCGACGAGTGCGCGCGGTGCGCGGTTCCGAACGCGTCGCTCACGAACACGTCACCGAGCTTCGTGAGGCTCGCGCGGAACTCGGCGACCTTGGCGGGATCGGCCTTCGTGGACGTGCCGTCCGCGTTTTTCCGTTTTCCTTCCTCTTCGAGATGGAAGCGCAAATTTTCGAGAAGAATGACCTCGCCCGGCTTGATCGCAGCGCACGCCGCCTCGACATCGGGGCCGACGCAGTCGTCGAGGAACTTCACCGGCTTGCCGAGCAGCTCGGCCAGCTTGTCCGCCACCGGCTTGAGAGAAAACTTTTCCACGCGTTCGCCGTCCGGGCGCCCGAGGTGGCTCATGAGGATGACCGACGCGCCCTGGTCGAGCGCGTATTGGATCGTGGGGATCGCGGCTGAGATCCGCTGCGGGTTCGTGATTGCGCCGGTGGCTTTGTCCTGCGGGACGTTGAAATCGACGCGCATGAGGACGCGCTTGCCGGCGAGCGAGATGTCTTTGATGGACTTTTTCATAAAGAGAATGGGGAATTTGGAATTTACTGAACTTTGGTTTTCTTTGTAAAGGAGGTGAGGATTTTGACGAGCTCTTCTGCGGATTCAAGCAGGGAGGAAGCCTCGGCGCTCGCGTTCGGGTAGCTGTCCCTGATCAGTCTCAGCCAGTAATGCGACTCGCGCGCTTCCTGGGCGGCGTTGCATATTTTCGTGTGGAAGTCCGGTCGGGTTTGCGCTGCCTGCGTCTCTTCGATATTTGCTCCGACGCTTGTTCCCGAACGCACGAGCTGGCGCGAGAGGTTGAACTCTCGTTCCTGTCTTTGCAGAAAACTTCCGAGGCGGACGGCTCCGAGGGCAAACGCATAGCTCTGCTCGAGCGACACGTTCCCCTCGGATCCATTCCTCATTTCACATTAAAATTCCAAATTGTTTATTTGGAGATGACGCGGGCCATTTCTAGCACTTTGTTGGAATAGCCCCATTCGTTGTCATACCAGGAGACGAGTTTGACGAACGTGGGATCCAGCGCGATGCCGGCTTCGGCGTCGAACACCGAGGTCGTGGTCTCGCCCCGGAAATCCGTGCTGACGACTTTCTGGTCGGTGTAGCCGAGGACGCCCTTCATCGGGCCTTCCGCAGCGGCCTTGATGGCGGCGCAGATTTCCGCATAGGAGGCGGGTTTCTCGAGCTCGACCGTGAGATCCACGACCGACACGTCGGAGGTGGGCACGCGGAACGCCATGCCGGTGAGCTTCTTGTTCAGAGCGGGAATCACCTTGCCGACCGCTTTTGCTGCGCCGGTCGAGGAAGGGATGATGTTTTCGAGGATGCCGCGTCCGCCGCGCCAGTCCTTGTTGCTCGGGCCGTCAACAGTCTTTTGTGTGGCAGTGGCGGCGTGAACGGTCGTCATGAGGCCGCGCTTGATGCCGAATGTGTCGTGGATGACCTTGGCCAGCGGGGCGAGGCAGTTGGTGGTGCAGCTCGCGTTCGAGATGATCGCTTCGCCGGCGTAGCTCTTGTCGTTCACGCCATAGACGAACATCGGGGTCTCGTCCTTGGAAGGAGCCGAGAGGATGACTTTCTTCGCGCCAGCCTTGAGGTGGGCCTCGGCGGTCACCTTGTCCAGGAAGAGCCCAGTGGATTCGACCACCACTTCTGCGCCGACCTCATCCCACTTGAGCGTGGAGGGATCCTTGATGGCGGTAAGCCGGATTTTGTTGCCGTTGACGATGAGATGGTTGCCCTCGACTGAAACTTCCCCGTCGAAACGCCCGTGGACCGAATCGTATTTGAGCATGTAGGCGAGATACTCGGGTTCGAGCAGGTCGTTGATGCCGACCACCTGGATGTCTTTGCTGAAGTTTTTGACCGCCGCGCGGAAGACCATGCGTCCGATGCGTCCGAAGCCGTTGATGCCGATTTTAATCATTTGAATTGTGTTGTTGTTGGTTGCTTGCTGGTTTGAGGGGCATGTATTAAAGAATCCCGCCCGCCAGCCGTCAATGAGGAATCGCACGATTTCCATTTTGTTCGGGGCCCTTTCCCCAAGTTGACGGTTCCCTCCTCCGGAAGTAGAACAGCGCCATGGCAAATCGGCCACCTTCATGAAAGTCCATCCGGCGATCCATTTTTTTGGGAAGAACACCATCCGACTCGTGCTGGTGCTGATTTTTCTGGGCATCCCCTCGGCCGCGCTCTACCTGCGGGATGTCGGGATCGGGTTCGGCGCGAAGGAGGCGCTGGCCGCGGTGCTCGGCAACAATGCGCTGGAGGTTTCGATCGGGCGGCTGGCGCTGGATCCGTTCTCCGGCCTTCTGGCGCGCGACGTCGCGATCCGCGAGCGCGCCGCGGGCGGGCGGCTGATTGCGAGGATCAGCGCCATTTCCCTCTCGCTGAATCTGAGCCAGCTTTCGCGCGGGAAGGCCGTGGTGGACAGGCTTTCGCTCGAGGACGCGAGGGTTTCGATCCCGGTGGACAAGACGCGCGACGCGCAGCGGCTGGATCTCATGCAGGTGAACGCCGAGGTCGTGCTTCTGGGCGACCGGCTCCGCCTCAGCCGGTTCGAGGGCCTTGTCGAGGGGATCCGCGTGGATCTCACCGGGCAGTTCCTCAACCCGTCAGCGTTCCAGCCAGCTTCAGGACCAGCCGCCGCTAAAGGACCAGCCGCCTCCGGCGATCCGGATCTCGTGAAAAAAATTCTTGTCGAGCTGGCGAAGCTGCGTTTTCCCGACGGTCCTCCGGTGCTTTGTGCCGCGATCGTGGCCGATCTTGCCAACCTCGATTCGCTCCGCGTGGACGGGCTGTCGCTGAAGTCCGGGGAGATCCGTGGCGAGGGGTGGTCGCTGAAGCGGCTCGATCTGCAGGGCGGATTTCAGGATGGCACCCTGCGGATCCATCGTCTTGCGGCCGCCGACAAAACCGGCCTGCTCGAGGCTTCGGCCGAATGGTCGCGCGGCACCGGGGTGATCGAAGGCGCCGTCCTCTCAACCATCAGCCCCGCGCCGTTTCTTGCCGCCGCGATGAAAAATTCCCAAGCCCTGCGCACACTCGATTTTCAGCGGCCGCCCCAGCTCGACGCGCGGTTCACGATCGGGACATCCCCCGCCGGGCCTTCGGTCAGCGTGACCGGGGCGCTCGCCGCGCCGTCGGTCTCGTTCCAGGGGGTCGCGTTCCGCGATGCGGGCTGCCAGTTCGCATGGAAGGAGGGCGTGCTCTACGTGCGGGACGTCCGCGTCTCGGCCGGCAAAGGCGCGCTCAGCGGAGAGCTCTGGGTCGCGCCCGGAGATTTCCGCATCAACGCGCACACGACGATCCCTCCCACCGCCCTGCTCGGGCTTTTCGATCACAATACCCGCGAGTTCCTCTCGAAGATGGAGTTTGCCGAGCTCCCGGACATCTCGGTTTCCCTGCGCGGGGCGAAGCCCGATTTCGCGAGCCTGCGCGGCGCAGGCCACCTCAAGCTCGGGCGCACGGCGATGCGTGGATACTGGCTCGACAGCGCGGAGGCCGACTTCGAGATCGGCGACCGGTGCGTCACCTACAAAAATTTCCTGGTTGCGACCGGCATCGGGCGCGGCACCGGCACATTCGCCTACGACGTCGGCCTCCAGGAGGCCCGGCTCCAGGACGTCCGCTCGACCCTCGTGCCGTTCGACGTGCTCATGTGGATCGACCCGAAGATCGCCGAGGCGGTCAAACCCTACCGGTTCCATGTGCCGCCATCGATCGCCGTGCAGGGGAAGGTCCACCTCAAGGATCCCACGAAAAACAATTTTGCCATCGCGATCGAATCCGCCGACGGGCTGGATTACGACCTGCTCAAACGCACGCTGAGCTTCGGAAAAACCTCGGCGAAAGTGAATATCGTCGGAACCAAACTCACTGCGGACATCCGCCGCGCCGCGCTCATGGGCGGGGACGTGACTCTCCGGGCGATCGTTTCGATTGACGACAAAGACCCGACGTTCAGCACCGACGTTCAGCTCCGCCGCGTGAACTTCGCCCAGCTCACCAACCTGTATTTCGGCTACAACGACTCGAAGGGGGTCATGAGCGGCAACTACAAGTTCAGCGCCCGCATGGGCGAGGAAAACCTGATGCGCGGATCCGGCAGCATCCGGGTCGAGGACGGCAATGTTTTTGCGATCCCCGTCCTCGGGCCGTTCTCGGAAATCCTCCGCGGGATCCTGCCGGGCGTCGGCTACCACACCGCGCGCGTCGCCACGGCGGACTTCACCGCCGCCAACGAAATCATCAACACAAAAAATCTCGTCATCGAAGGTGCGGGGTTCAGCATGTATGGTGCGGGCGACATCTATTTCATGACCAGCCGACTCGACATGAGCATGCGGATCAACGCGCGCGGGATCCCGGGCATCGTCTTCTACCCGGTCAGCAAGCTCTTCGAATACATCTCGACCGGCACGGTCGGGAAGCCGGCCTGGCAGCCGAGAATCATCCCAAGGATCAAGCCGCCGCCGGCCGCGAAACCTCCGCAGCCATGAGCAAGGAGACTCCCGCCGGTTCCGACACGAAGCCGACGCGCAGGAGCCGTGCGGTTTCCTTCCGCAGCATCCTCCTGGCCGTCATCCTCGGGCTCATCCTCGCGTCGAGCCTCAGCACCAC